>NZ_CP173188.1:3000000-3184959 GCF_046197855.1 Hominenteromicrobium mulieris
TGTTTTCCACTGAACCACTATCACGGTATTTCTATCGTCATCAATCTGGATGAATTGCTGCCGGAAATACGGCAAATCATGGAGCTATTGAATATTGATTTGCACTACATACAAAAATATATTTGCGAAGGAAACCGTTGCTGCATCATGCGGGCCAATCCGTCTATTGAACATATTTTTTCGGAACTCTATCATGTCCGGGAAAAAAGAAAACCAGGATACATGAAAGTCAAAATGCTGGAACTGCTTCTGTTCTTAAGTGATCTCAATACGGCAGAAGAAGTTTTACAGACGGATTATTTCAATCAAAATCAGGTCGCATTGATTAAAGCAGTAGCGTCCTATATTACGGAGGACTTGACAGCACATCATACGATTGAACAGCTTTCCCAGAAATTCGAGATTTCTACAACAGCATTGAAAAAGTGCTTTCGAGGCGTCTATGGAACCTCTGTCTATTCTTATCTTCGTACCTATCGGCTTCAAGTCGCCAAAAAATTGTTGCTGGAAACCGAGTCGTCAGTAACGGAGATTGCAAGTAAAATCGGATATGAAAATCCGAATAAATTCACTTCTGCCTTCAAAGAAACGTATGGCAGCTCTCCAACGGAATTCAGAAAGAGTGTCCGTTTGGATAGAAGCGGGTCCGTATGGAGTGGCGAAGAAATCTGAGCTGTATTAGAATATCCTTTGTCAGATAAAAGCAGAAAGACCGCTTGAAGCTGGCCTGTTTTTTGAATAGCGGGTTAGACGTTGCTAACTTTCTGCAAGACAAAGGAGGATTTCCAAATGGAAAATGAAAAATCGACAGGTAACAAGTACACTGTCAAAGACGCGGCAATCATCGGTATCTTCTGTGCGGTCATGTTCGTTGTATTTATGGTCTATTCGATCCTGACCGGCGCTTCACTGTTCTATTCCATGATTTTTAACGCCGCTGGTGCGGCACTTATCCTCGCACCGTTCTATGTTTATATGTGCATGAAAGTCGGCAAGCATGGCCCCGCTCTTGTCTACAATATCATGTGGGCGATTATCGCCGGATTGATGATGGGGCCATTTATGATTCCGTGGTTTTTGGGCGGCGGTATCATCGCAGAGCTTTCCATGTGCGGAAAGGATGCCTACCATGACATTAAGCGTGTGTCTATTTCGTGGGTAATCACGGCACTGGTTCGCGCTGCACATGGTATGTCAGAAATTTGGTTTTTCAAAGACGCATTTCTTGCCACCGGCGTCAGCGAGCAGCAGGTTCAGGTTCAGACCCAGTATTACACCGATCCGAAGTACGTCCTTTTGAGCCTGGCTGTCACCGCTATCCTGGCCGTCCTTGGCTGCATGATTAGTAACAAACTGATTGTGAAGCACTTCAGAAAGAGTGGTGCGATTAAATAAACTATGAGCATGAAATTTGATTTTCGAACCAAATTGCTTGTCATAGTTCTCACTATGTCGCTTGTGGCGGTGCTCACAAGCGACATAGTGATATACACACTTTTTGGCGTTTTGAGCGTGTATCTGATTATTCAGGGCTTTGGCAGGCAGACAATAAAATATTTGATCGTCTGCGGTATTTTTATCGTGTTGAGGTTGCTTTCAGGAGGACAGGGCATTACCATTCTTATGCCGGAAATGTTCCTGTTCATGGTGCTGCGTATTTTGATGATGGTTATGGCTGCGCAGCCCGTGATTGGTATGCCGCCGGGAGAAGTTGTAGCAGTTTTTAAGAAAATCCACGCGCCTAATGGAATTGCCCTGCCCGTAACCTTCATGCTGCGTTTCTTCCCTACTGTGCGCAGTGAATTTTCTGATGTGTTTTCCTCCCTTCGACTGCGAAAGCTGTTGTCATGGAAACACCCTCTGGACGCAATGGAGTATATTGTTACGCCTGTTATTTTCCGTTCATCCAGAATAGCCGAAGAACTTGCCGCTTCTGCTGAAAGCAGGGGGATTTCCAATCCTGGGAAACATACCTGCCGCAGAAAAATAGAATTTCAAAAAAGAGATTGGATTATGTGCGTGATTGCTGTTTGTGTAACTGCATTCTATTTTGTGCTGGAAAGGACGGTAGCATAATGGTAAATGATAAAGCAAGGCGATCCGTTATCCAGTTTAAAGATGTATCTTTTGAATATCCGGGAGCCGAAACAGATAGTATCCATCATATCAGCCTCGATGTAAAAGAGGGCGAGTTTCTTGTTCTGACTGGAGGGAGCGGCTGCGGAAAGACAACTTTAACACGATTGGTAAACGGGTTAGGCGAACAATTTTACGAAGGGACACTGAAAGGGCGCATCACACTGTTGGGACGCAACATATCGGAATATCCTCTGTATGAAATCGGGAAAAAAGTAGGTTCAATCTTTCAAGATCCAAAGAGCCAGTTTTTTGCCAGTATTACAGAGGATGAGATTTCGTTTGGGTGTGAAAATTATGGCGTTCCGTATGAAGAATTGGATAGGCGGGTTTCAAGTGCAATCAAGCGTATTAACGGAGATATGCTGCGAGGGAAAGAAATTTATCCGATGTCCAGCGGGGAAAAACAGAAAATAGCGGTGGCATCCGTCAATGCTGTTGATCCGGATATTTATGTGTTTGATGAACCTTCGGCCAATTTGGATATGTATTCCGTTGAGGCGCTTAAAAATTTGATGGGTGGACTTAAAGCGGAAGGCCACACAATCATTGTTGCTGAACACCGGCTTTATTATCTTACTGACCTTGCAGACCGTTTTCTCTATATGGAAAACGGGAGCATAAAAGAAGAATGGACGGCGGGAGAACTGCGCTCTATTCCAGAAGAAAAAAGACGAGCCATAGGAATACGAGCGGCAGATTTGCACCATATTGAAGTAGATATTTCCCCTGTAAAAGAAAAAGATATGACGATGGAGGTAAAGGATTTGGCGTTTTCCTATCGCAAACATCCGGTTTTCCATGATGTATCTTTTCAGGCGTATGCTGGTGATCTGATTGCGATTGTAGGCCATAACGGAATAGGAAAAACTACTTTGTCGAATATTCTTTGTGGTATGCAAAAGGAAAAAGAGGGTCAGGTCATATATAACGGGACAAAGGTATCTAAAGGCAAACGGAAGAATTTTGCCTACTTTGTTATGCAAAATACAGATTGCCAGTTGTTTGGGGACAGCGTAGAAGAAGAACTGCTATTAAACGGAAAAGGCAGTACCCAGGAGCAACGCGATGATCTGCTAAAACTATATGGCTTGTTTGAATGGAAAGAACGGCATCCCGCTACTCTTTCCGGCGGGCAGAAACAACGACTCACTCTCGCAGTATCGGATTGGATAGATACCCCCGTTTTGATTTTGGATGAGCCTACCAGCGGTCTTGATTTCAAAAATATGATGAGAATATCGGAGCATTTGAAAGCTCTGGCGCAAAAAGGAAAGACCATTTTAATCATTACCCACGATTATGAATTTGCCGCTATGACTTGCAATCGGGTTCTGCATTTCGTTGATGAAGGTCATGTAGAAACATTTCCGTTACAGGAAAATTTGTCCCGCTTATACTCCTGCCTTATGTGTCAATGAATTATGTGTCCGATTGGATAGATACGCTCTGTATGGAGTGGCAAAAACAACCGAATGATTTTATGATAATAGACGGGTTATAAAATGCTAACCCGTCTATTATTGCGAAAGGAGACTTGCTTATGGAGAAGCAAAAAAATGGAGAACTGTCCAGAATGTTCGGATATGCAGGGAAATTCCATGTTTTGACTGTTTTGGGATGTGTTCTCTCCGGAATCAGTACCATTTTATCTATGCTGCCTTTTGTTTGCATTTGGCTCGTCATCCGCGATTTAATCCAGGCTTTTGCTGCCGGGGATATATCTCTTGCAACGGGGAGCGCCCATTATGCGTGGATGGCGGTTGTGTTTGCAGCGGCAAGCATTTTAATTTATTTTATCGCCCTGAACTGTACTCATCTGGCGGCGTTTCGTACAGCCACCAATATGAGAAAATCTGCAATTCATCATATCGTGACGCTGCCGTTGGGGTATTTCAGCCAAAATGCAAGCGGACGGCTCAGAAACATCATTGATGATAATGCAGGGCTTACAGAAGGATTTCTGGCCCATCAGCTTCCCGATCTGACCGGAGCCGCAGTTATGCCGGTTGCCGTTATTATTTTGATTTTCCTTTTTGACTGGCGGCTGGGAATTTGCTGCCTGATACCTATGGGAATCAGTGTCATCTTTCTCAAACAGATGATGGGTGGAGATAATGCGCAGTTTATGGGCAAGTATATGACTGCACTGGAAACAATGAATAAAGAAGCTGTGGAATATATTCGCGGTATTCCTGTTGTAAAAGTATTTCAGCAAACTATTTATTCCTTCAAAAACTTTCACGCTGCAATAGAAGAATACGAAAAATTTGCTTCCGGGTATGCCTTAAAATGCCGTATTCCTCTTACGGGATTTACAGTAACACTGAACGGCACATTTGTTTTTCTTATTCCAGTCGCCATGTTTATTTTGTCCGGGGTCAGCGGCCAGGCGGCTTATGAAAATGTTGTGCTGGATTTTCTGTTTTACAGTTTGTTTACTCCGGTCTGTGCAACTATGATGAACCGTATCATGTTTGCCAGCGAGCAGCTTATGGCGGCTAAAAGTGCAGTCAGCCGGGTGGATGAAATTTTGCAGGAAAAGCCCTTGAAGGAGCCGGAACATCCCCTGATCCCGGCAGATGCTTCGATTGTGTTTTCGGATGTTTCCTTCGCCTATCCAGGGGCCAAAGAGAAGGCCTTAGACCATATCAGCTTTGAGGTTCCGACAGGAAAAACAGTGGCGCTTGTTGGTGCCTCCGGCAGCGGTAAAAGTACAGCGGCAAGCCTCATTCCCCGATTTTATGATGTTCAGTCAGGTTCCGTTACGATTGGCGGCGTGAATGTACGCAATATTGAGAAGCAGGAACTGATGAAAAGAGTTGCTTTCGTGTTTCAGAATACCTGTCTGTTCAAGGACACCTTGATGAATAATATTAAGGCGGCCCGCCCGGACGCTACCAGGGAAGAAGTCTTGAGAGCGGCTGATGAAGCACAATGCAAAGATATTATTGACCGCCTCCCGGATGGGCTTGATACGCTCGTTGGAACAGGAGGCACATATCTCTCAGGAGGTGAAAATCAAAGGATTGCTCTTGCAAGGGCAATTTTAAAAGACGCCCCTATTATTGTACTGGATGAAGCCACAGCATTTGCAGATGCCGAAAATGAACATCAGATACAGCTCGCTTTTGAGCGGCTGACCCAAAACAAAACGGTTATGATGATTGCCCACCGGCTCTCTACGATACAAGACGCAGACCTTATCCTGGTGTTCAAGGAGGGGCAGATTGCAGAAAGAGGTACGCATGAAGAATTGGTAGCCTTAAATGGTATTTATTCTTCTATGTGGAAGGATTACCAGACCTCGATTGCCTGGAAGGTCGGAAAGGAGGATGAGCAGCATGATTAAGGCGTTAAAAAAGAAGTATGCGTTAAGCGATCAGGGTGCAAAAGACCTGTTAAAAGGGATCGTTTATTCGGTGCTGGCCAATATCAGCCTTATGTTTCCTGTTATTCTTCTGGCTATCGTCCTCAATCAGCTTCTTGCGCCTGTTTTGGGAGCGAGTGCGCCAGAGATCAGTGCCGCCGTTTACACTGTGATTGGAATTGTGATTTTAGCTGTTGTTTTTATTTTTCATTATTGCCAGTACACCGCGACATATCTCGGGACGTATGATGAAAGCGCAAGGCGGCGTATCGGGCTTGCGGAAAAATTGCGTACCCTTCCGCTGACCTTCTTCCACCAGCGTGATCTTGCTGACCTGACAAGCACAATTATGGGCGACTGTGCAAACTTTGAACACGCATTTTCTCATACGGTTCCACAATTCTTTGGAGCAGTTATCTCTACGGGGATTGTTTGTATCGGCCTGCTGATTTTCAACTGGCAAATGGGTTTGGCTCTTCTTTGGGTAGCTCCGATTTCATTTGCAATCGTTATTCTGTCACGGAAATGGCAGGAAAAACTCAGCAAAAAGCACATGAACGCAAGACTGGAGCTTGCAGAAGGCATTCAGGAATGTTTGGAAACCGTACAGGATATAAAGGCTTGCAATCAGGAAGAAGATTATCTTCGCAAATTGGACGCAAAGATGGATGCTGCGGAAAAAGCACAGATTTCATCCGAAATGACAACGGCAAGTCTGCTGACAACCGGCCAGATGTTTTTACGGCTCGGTTTGGCAACGGTGATTGTAGTAGGTAATAGTCTTGTGGTAAGTGGAGATACCTCTCTGTTTACCTATATTCTGTTTTTGATTGCTGCCTCCCGCCTGTACGATCCGCTTTCCGGGGCGATGTCAAATATGGCAGAGCTGTTTTCTGTACAGCTTCAGGTGAACCGCTTGAAAGAAATAGAGGAATACCCGGAAGAAACCGGTGAGAAGAATATCCATACAAACGGGTACGATATTACATTCGATCATGTCCAGTTTTCTTACGAAAAGGGCAAACCGGTACTGAGGGATGTTTCGTTTACTGCAAAACAGGGACAGGTCACTGCATTGGTTGGCCCGTCCGGCGGCGGCAAAAGTACAGTCGCAAAACTGGCAGCCAAATTTTATCCTCTGGACGGAGGAAGAATACTGTTGGGCGGAACCGATATTGCTCCGCTAAATTCAACCATGTTGATGAAAAACTTCTCTATCGTTTTTCAAGATGTTGTGCTGTTTAATAACACCATCATGGAAAATATTCGTGTCGGTAAAAAGGACGCAACGGATGAAGAAGTGATTGCCGCAGCTAAAGCAGCGCAGTGTGATGAATTTATTTCAAAATTGTCGGACGGCTATCAGACGGTGATCGGAGAAAATGGTTCAACACTATCTGGCGGTGAGTGCCAGCGCCTTTCTATCGCACGTGCTCTTTTGAAAGACGCTCCTGTTATTCTTCTGGATGAAGCTACTGCTTCTCTTGATGTAGATAACGAAACTGAAATTCAAAACGCAATATCCAGGCTGGTAAAAGGCAAGACAGTTCTTATAATCGCTCACAG
This sequence comes from Hominenteromicrobium mulieris, assembly GCF_046197855.1. Taxonomy (GTDB): domain Bacteria; phylum Bacillota; class Clostridia; order Oscillospirales; family Acutalibacteraceae; genus Hominenteromicrobium; species Hominenteromicrobium mulieris. The sequence goes on from NZ_CP173188.1 coordinate 3,007,073, forward strand.
AATGAGGACGGTGGAAGCTGCCGATAACATCGTTGTATTGTCAGATGGTATTGTAGCCGAAAACGGAACTCACGAAGAACTTATGAAAGAAAATGGCCTCTATCATAGGCTGGTCGATTTGCAGACAGCTTCTGCAAATTGGAAGTTAAGCGTTTAATCATAAAAGGAGGTACTGATGAAACTTCATGCGTCCGGGGAGGACTACCTGGAGGCCATACTTGTTCTCCATAAGAAGATGGGCATGGTGCGCTCCGTGGATGTCGCCCGGCACCTGGAGGTCACAAAGCCCAGCGTGTGCCATGCGGTGGCGACCCTGCGGGACGGGGGCTTCCTGACGATGGACAGCGACTATTTTCTGCACCTAACCGACGTGGGGCGGGAAGTGGCGGAGCAGATCTACGAAAAGCACCGCTTCTTTACCGACCGGCTGATTGAGGCCGGCGCAGACCCGGAAACGGCGGAACGGGACGCCTGCCGGATGGAGCATGTCATCAGCCAGGAGTCCTTCGAGCATCTGAAAAATGCTTACAAAACAAAAGAATAATAAACTGCCCGCATAGCAAACGGGTGAAACAGTAACGCGGCCGGGCACATCGAACCCGACCGCGTTACTCGTCTTTCTGAAAGGCTTCCGCCTGTTTGCAGAGCGCGATAAATTTTTCGATCTCTGCTTCGCTTTTCCCGGCAAAAAAGTCCACAACTGTTTTCGAGACTGTCTGATTTACCATTTCCGGGAAGATGGCGGCGTCCACGCTGATATTCAGTTCTTTGGCGACAAGGACCACCGTTTCAAATTTCGGATTACTCTGGCAGGTCTCCAAATCTATGATTGTGCGGGGGTTCATACCGAGGCGTTCAGCTAACTGCTTCTGCGTCAGATGCTGGCGCTTCCGTTCTGACCGCACCTTCCATGCAAATAGATCCAGCGGATTGTTCACTACACATCACCTCTACATCATTGTAGGGTGTGCTTCCGCTCATATAAATAACCATACAGCTCATGCAAAGTGAATTATAACTCATATTTCGGAGTAAAGGGGGATATGGATGAGAGCGCCAACACAAAGGAGGTCAAAATAAGGCGGGGTTTACCGTTTGTACGGCGGACGCCCATGCCACTACGAAAAATATTCCAATAACGCAGCAGCGAGCCATGCTCATGAAAGTGAGTTATGGCTCGCTTTTTATATACTGTGGCTCGTATCTCACAAAACCCGTTTCTTTGAGCGCCTGGGCGTGGGCTGCCGCTCCCCGCCCCGTTTCGCTCTGACCCACTGGCCTGAACGAAACGAAAGGAGCTTATCTATGAGCGGCAAGAAAATTACATATAATCCCCCCGCAACGAAGCCAAAACGGCCTATCGCTGAACGAGTAGTGAGCGAAAGGGGAAGAAAAGAACTGCCTCCCGGCACGAAGGGAGGTGAGAACTTGAAACCTGACCGCCACTACGAGCACAAGCAGCACGCCTTTGACAGCTACTACAAGAAGGTGCTGAAATACGAGGCGTACAATGGCTATCGTGAGATCAGCCGCCGCCAGAAGTGTGAGGCATTGTTCAGCGAACTGTCGGAGGAGAAATTGGCCCAGCTTGCGGTTTATGACCGCTACTCCTGGGAATACACGGCCTTCCCCGTGGGAGGCGCTGTGATCCTGATTGAGGATGACCGGCTGGCCGAGGCGCTGAACGCCCTGCCCCAGAATAACCGGGACATCTTCCTGATGTACTGGTTCCTGGACATGGCAGACCGCGAGATCGCCGAGTACATGAACATGGCCCGCCGGACGGTCAACACCCGCAGGCAGAAAGCCTATCGGCTGCTGAAGGAGCTGATGGGAGGTGAAGCGGATGATTAAATCTGCGTGCACGCGGGCGTCGCTGATCCCTTATCCGGTGATCGCCGCCGCTGTCGGGGGCAACCCCGAAGCGGTGAACCGGGTAGTCCGGCACTATTCCGGCTATATCGCCGCGCTGTCTACGAGGACAAGCTATGACCTTGACGGTTTTCCTCGTCCCCAGGTAGATGAAGATTTGCGCCGGCGGCTGGAAACGAAGCTGATTATCTCCATCCTGGGCTTTGATCTGAACTGACCCAGGGCCGGGCGCTGCGTGTTTTCCCCCTTTCCACGCGGCGCCCCTATATAGCACCTTGACAAAGAAAGCCCGTTGGGAGGCCAACGCCGCAGTATAAGGCAAACGGATACATTCCTGTTTGTGCCGAGCCATACGGCCGGTGCGCCATGACCTCGTTTCAAGTCCGCAGGACGGGACCACTGTAACGGGCGAGCGAACAGCACCAGGTTGCAAAGCAAGCGTGGCGGCTTGCAGGCGATGACACACGGGCAGGGTTAAAGATACTCGCGCATTGAACGCCCACAAAGCATTGTGCGCCGCACCCATCAGCATGGGCCGGGGTTAGACTCCCGTGGAGCTGTGCCAGCAGCCGTCCGTAAGCCTACTTTTCTTTTTTGAAAGTTTATGGATAGATCGTAAACTTTTCAATTAGCAGCAGACAAACACGGAGCAGCACGGTAAAATAATGGTGGAAGTTATATTACCCACACATATTCGTGCTGTTCCTTTTCATAACTGAAAGGGGGTTCTCATGTCTCAAACATGGAACGGCACGAAGAAAGAAACCCCTGAAAGAAGGACGTATACGGTTGACGATATTGCTCAAATTCTGGGCATCGGAAGAACTTCTGCATATATCCTTGTAAAAGAAGGGCACTTCAAAATCGTGCGAATTGGTAACGCCATACGCATTTCCAAGCGGTCATTTGACGAGTGGCTTGACTCCCTCGACCTGTGATCCAAGAAAGGAAGAACGATATGGCATCTATAATCAAGCGAAAGAAAAACTATTCCGTTGTTTACAACTATGTGGACGAAAACGGAGAAACCAAACAGAAGTGGGAAACCTGGCATACCCACAAAGAGGCCTTGAAGCGCAAGGCAGAAATCGAAAATCAGCAGCACACGGGAACTTTCCTCCCTCCAAGCAATCAGACGATCACCGAGTTCCTTTATGACTTCGTATCTCTTTACGGAGAAAAGAAATGGGGCGTGTCTATGTATGACAGCCAAACGGCGCTGATTGCGAACTATATCAATCCGATCATCGGTGATATGGAGGTACAGGCGGTTACTCCCCGTGCGGTTGACGGTTATATCCAGACCTTGCAGAAAACCAAGTCGGTGTCTACCAAAACCCGAAAGGCCGTTACCACCTATGTCAGCGACAAGACCATTGAAAAGATCATCAAGCTCCTGCGGTGTGCGTTTAAGCAGGCGGTACGATGGGAAATCATTGCAAGAAATCCCTTTGACAATGTGATCCTCCCGAAAACGGAGTATGCGAAACGGGATATCTGGACGGCGGATATGATCCGTCTTGCTCTGGACAAATGCACAGACAGCAAACTCTATGTAGCAATGAACCTTTCCTTTGCCTGCTCTCTGCGTATGGGTGAAATCCTGGGGCTGACCTGGGAAAACGTCCATATCTCCGATGAAGATATTGCGGCGGATAACGCCTATGTCTACATCGACAAGGAGCTGACACGGGCATCCAAACGGGCAATCGAAACGCTGGGTGAGAAGGATATCTATTACATCTTCACTCCGCTCATGCCGAACACCAGCACAAGAATTATTCTGAAAAAGCCGAAAACCGATTCCAGCATCCGTAAGGTGTGGCTACCGAAAACGCTGGCCTACATTCTGCGGGAATGGAAGAAGTCCCAGGACGAGTTGAAAGGTTTCCTGGGCGACGAGTATCAGGACTTCGATCTGGTTGTGGCACTTCCCAATGGCCGCCCCTGCGAGGATCGTATCATCCTCAAAGAGTTTGCAAAGCTCCGTGAGGACGCAGGGCTGCCGAAGGTGGTCTTTCATTCTCTCCGTCATTCCAGTACCACCTACAAACTGAAACTGAACCACGGCGATCTGAAAGCTACCCAGGGCGATACAGGCCATGCCGAGATCGACATGATAACCAGTATCTATGCTCACATTCTGGACGAGGACAGAAAGGTCAATGCTCAGAAATTCGAGACAGCCTTCTATGCCAAACCTGATCTTCGCAATGTCCGTCCACCGGAAGAACCGGTAAAATCGGAGCCTGCGACCCTGGACCTTGAAAGTCTTGTGGAGCAGCTTCAGAAGTCGCCGGAGCTGGCAAGTGCGCTCGCAGCCCTGATAGCGGCGCAAGCCCCGGCAAAGTGATCCGAAAAATCGAATTAGCAAAACGCAGAATTTTCTTAGCAAATTTCTGAAAAGCGTTCGAGTCCAATTAGCAAATATACATCATGCGGCGCATAAAAATCTCCCGATAACGGAAGTGAAATTACCGGGAGAAGGAGGAACAAAAAAAACGCTGCAAACCCCGAAAAAGGCTTGCAGCGGTGCTTTCTGGCGTCCCAGAGAGGATTTGAACCTCCGACCCCACGCTTAGGAGGCGTGTGCTCTATCCAGCTGAGCTACTGAGACATTTATAAGTTTTATGCAATTTTCAAGGCTCAAAGGAATCGAACCATCTGCCGCTTAGGAGGCGTGTGCTCTATCCAGCTGAGCTACTGAGACATTTTTAAGATTTATGCAATTTTTACTGCTCGAAGGAATCGAACCATCTGCCGCTTAGGAGGCGGACCCTCTATCCTGCTGAGGTACAAGCGCATATTTAATTTATGAGGCAATTACCCATCTATTGGGGAACACTTTTAGGTTCTCTTAGGAGCGTGACCTCTATCCAACTGAGTTGCTGAGACGTGTTAAATTGGGGTCATAAAGTGTACTGTGTTATTGTACCGCACGGCGGCGCATTTGTCAATCATATTGGATTTTCGCGCACTGAAATATACACAGAAAAAGCTTTGAAACCCCATGCAAATTTTCCGCAAAAGGTAAGGCTCTGGGTGGCTTTTGCCTTGACGCTTTTCGCTTTTTCGTCTATACTGATATATGTATGAAAACTTATGGAAACCAAACACCGCGGGCATCGGGAAATGTGCCTGCACGGAAAAAACAAAGGATTAAGGAGCCCGATACATGGTTTTTGCCGATTTGTTCTTTATCTATGTCTTTTTGCCACTGTGCCTCATCTGTTACGGCCTCGCCAAAAAGCTCAGCACCAAAAACATCGTGCTGATTGTCTTTTCACTCATCTTTTACGCTTGGGGCGAGCCGCTTTGGATTTTGCTTTTGCTGTTCAGTTCATTCTTTAACTGGTTCATCGGCATATTGATCGGCAAATTTCGGGATACCCCGCGCGCAAAGTTAGCCGTTGGCGGCGGTATTTTGGTAGATATTCTGCTTTTGCTCATCTTTAAGTACAGCGCGTTCATTGTAGAAAACCTGAACGCTGTTTCGGGCGCGGCCATTCCCGTGCCGCAGATCACGCTGCCCATCGGTATCAGCTTCTACACGTTTCAGGCTATCTCCTACATTTTGGACTGCTACTGGGAAACGGTAGACGTGCAGCCGAAATACCACAAATTTCTTTTGTACCTGTCCCTCTTCCCGCAGCTCATCGCCGGCCCGATCGTGCGGTACAGCGTTGTGGAGCAGGAGATCGACAACCGCTCCGTCAACGCGACCGACCTATGCGAAGGTGCGCTGCGCGTGATTCTCGGCCTTGCGAAAAAGGTCATCATCGCGAACAATTTGTGGTCCATCGTCAACACGTTCTTTGGCAAGGACATCACGGGACTTTCCGTGCTCGGCACATGGTACACCATCATCGTGTATTCGCTGTATGTTTACTTTGACTTCAGCGGTTATTCCGATATTGCCATCGGCCTCGGCCGCATGTTTGGCTTCCGCTTTGACGAAAACTTCCGCCATCCGTTCGCCTGCACCACCATTGCGGAGTTCTGGCAGCGCTGGCACATCTCCCTCGGCTCCTTCTTCCGCGACTACCTTTTGTACGTGCCGTTTTTCGGCAAGCCGCGCAAGTATTTCGGCCTGTTCCTTGTTTGGTTCTGCACCGGTCTTTGGCACGGTGCCGCATGGAACTTCATTTTATGGGGCCTTTACTACGGCTGCTTCATGCTGTTCGAGCAGAAAATGGGCAAAAAGCGCATGAAAAAATGGCCGATCGTGTGGAAGCATGTGTATACGAAGCTTGTCATCATCCTCGGCTTCGGCATCTTCTATTTTGAAGATCTCGGCCAGCTTAGTCAGTTTTTCCTCAATATCACGGGCATCAGCATGATTGCGAACAGCGCGCCGTTTACGGACCCCATGACGTTCTCCTCCCTGCGCAACAATATCTTTCTCATTTTGTTCGCGATTCTCGTCAGCCTGCCGGTATTGCCGAAGATCAAGAGTTATTTTCTCGAGAGCAAAAACGATACCGTTTATACCATCGGCCGCGTCGGCTCCGTTGCGGTCTGTATGGTGTTGCTCGCCGTCGTGAGTGTTCTGCTCGTTGATACCACGAACAACGTGTTCCTGTATTTCAGATTCTAAGGGGAGGTGCTCATTGACATGAACGATTTTAAAGACCTTGACCTTGATTATTTTGCTCCCCGCAAGCCCGCCGAACCGGAAGCGAAGCCGGAGAAAACCGAAGTCGGAGATGCGCCGACTGCGGATGAAAGCGCCGAACCCGCAGAGCGCCGCCGCAAGCCGAAACCGAGCCGCCGCGAGCTTTTGAACATGCGGCTTTCCGTTTTATCCGTCGGCGTTATGGTCATTCTTTTCGCCCTGATGACGCTGTATCTGCTCCTTTTCCCGCGCTCCACCGTCTCACAGATTGAAAACCGAAACCTTGCGGAATTCCCGAAATTCTCTTTTGCATCGTATTTTTCCGGCTCGTTTACGGCGGACGTCGCCACATGGTTTGACGATACCGTGCCGAACCACGACGGCTTTAAGAATATGAGCAACTCCATTAAGAACCTGTTTGGTATGAAGATGTTCGCTTCAACGGTCAGCACCGCAAAGCCCGAGACGGACAGCACAGATAACACCGATACTTCTGCCGCAAACGGTGACACCCAGACGACCACACCCGCAAACGGCACCGTGCCAAACAATACGAATCTGCTGCAATACGCCGCAGGGCGTGTGTTCCCGGCCGTGAGCGCTGCGGATGAAAAAATGGGCCGCGATTTCAGCACCGAGGATAACAGCACACTGGAATGGGTGAACAACCTGCTTGTTGTAAACTGGGATAATCACTGGCGCTGCATGGAGGCCTTCGGCGGCGGTGGCGGCACCGCTTACGCCGATGCACTCAACGACCTGCAAAGCAAGGTCGGCAGCGGTGTGACCATTTGGTCTATGCCCGCACCCACCGCTTCCGCCATCTACACCCCGAAAAACGGCATTGATTATGTTGGCGACCAGAAAGAATGCTTTGACGGCGTTGCCGAAAAGCTGAATGCCGGCATTCAGTCCGTAAACGTTGTGGACGTAATGAAAAAGCATGCGGAAGAAGATATTTACCTGCGCACCGACCACCACTGGCAGGCACGCGGCGCTTACTATGCCGCCCGCACGTTTGCCGAGGCCGCAGGCGTGCCGTTCGCAGACCTTTCCACCTACACGGAGGAATCCATTCCGGGCTATGTGGGCACCATGTACGGCTTCTCGCAGGATACGCGTATTTTAAACGACCCGGACGACTTCCACTACTTCGTGCCGGCCTCAAACTACGTGGCTTCCTACTACGATACTTCTTTTAACTACCAGTACGAAGACGACCTCTTTGCCGATGTGGACACCGCAAACGCGTACCTGAAGTTCCTCGGCGGCGACTCCTGCATCGTAAAAGTCGATACGCAGATGAAGAACGGCCGCAAGCTGCTCGTCATTAAGGACAGCTTCGGTAACGCGGAGATTCCGTTCTACACGAATTCCTTTGAGCAGATCTACGTTGCCGACATGCGCTATTTGGAGTGCAACCTCGTCAACTTCATCAAAGATATGGGCATCACGGATGTGCTCTTTACGATGTCCGCATACTCCGTTGTGGGCGATAACGCCGACAACATTCAGAACCTCATCGCGCAGAACGCCGGTGAGACCATCACCGATTCGCACATTGTCCCGTCTGTTACGCCGAAAACGGTCATGCCGACCGCGACAAGTGCACCAACGACGACTTCCGGCACGGATACGGCCGCTAACACCACCTCGACCGGTACAGATGATACCTCTTCCGCAAAAGAATAACAAAGGAGAGCCTATGAAAGAACTGGAATATCCCTTTGACGCCGCTTATATCATCAAAAAGCGCAAATCTTTAAAGAAAGCACTGCTCGCAGACGGCACTTCGCGCATCAGAAAGAAGATTGCCGTGTTCGGCGGCTCCACCACAAGCGACATTGTAAAAACGCTGGAGCTTTTCCTCTTAGACGCCGGTATTGAGCCGGAATTTTACGAATCCGAATACGCGCAGTATTTTCAGGACGCCATGTTCCCGGATGAAACGCTTTTAAGCTTCAAGCCGGACATTGTGTTCATCCACACCACGAATCGCAACGTGACGGACTGGCCCGAGATGACCGACACCACGGAGCAGATAGACGAAAAGCTGCACACGGAAATAAACCGTTTCACGGCGATGTGGAAAAGCATTGCGGAAAAGTTTCACTGCCCCATCATTCAAAATAACTTTGAAATGCCGCTTTACCGCCTGCTCGGCAGCCGCGACGCGTGGGACATCCACGGCCGCACGAATTTCCTCACGCGCTTAAACGAAGCTTTTTACGCCTACGCACGCGAAAATGAGAGCTTTTATATTCACGACCTCAACTTTGTTTCTGCCGATTACGGCCTGAAAGAATGGTCGAACCCGCTGTTCTGGAACATGTACAAATACGCCATGTGCTTTGAGGCGATCCCGTCCTTTGCGTTCAGTGTTTCGCACATTATCAAGTCGATTTTCGGCAAGAATAAAAAGGCGCTTGCCCTTGACCTCGATAACACCCTGTGGGGCGGCGTTGTGGGCGACGACGGCGTAGACGGCATCGAGATCGGCCAGGAGACCGGCGTTTCGCAATCCTACTACGAGTTTCAGACATACGTAAAGCAGCTTAAAAGTCTCGGTATCGTGTTGACGGTCTGCTCTAAAAATGACCATGAAAACGCCATTGCGGGGTTAAACCACCCCGAAGGTGCACTGCGCCCGGACGATTTCGTCATCATTAAGGCAAATTGGGAAAACAAAGACCGCAACATTGCCGAGACCGCCGCAGAGCTGAACATTCTGCCGGATTCCATCGTTTTTGCGGACGATAACCCCGCCGAGCGCGAGATCGTGCGCACGCAGATCAAGGGCGCGGCCGTTCCGGACATGGACGGCGTGGAAAACTACATCACGACGATTGACCGCAGCGGCTTCTTTGAAGTGACAACCTTCAGCGAAGATGACTTGAAGCGCAACGAAATGTACAAGAAAAACGCCCTGCGCGCCGCGGAAATGGCGTCGTTCGGCGATTATAACGACTATTTAAAGAGCCTTGAGATGCACGCCGTCATCGATGATTTCATCCCGGTGTACCTTGCGCGCATCACACAGCTTACAAACAAGAGCAACCAGTTCAACGTGACCACCCGCCGCTATACGCCCGCCGAAATGGAAAGCGTATTTGAGGACGACGGCTATATCCGTCTGTACGGCAAGCTCATCGATAAATTCGGAGACAACGGCGTCGTTTCCATCGTCATCGGCAGAAAAAACGGCACGGCACTCGACATTGACCTATGGCTGATGAGCTGCCGCGTGTTAAAGCGCGATATGGAATTTGCCATGTTGGACCGCCTTGTGGAGCGCTGCCGCGAAGTGGGCGTAGAGACGATTAACGGCTACTACTACCCCACCGCAAAAAACAAGATGGTCAGCGACCTTTTCGGTCGCTTCGGCTTCACGAAGACTGAGGAGCACGAGGACGGCAGCACCGTGTGGCAGTTGCGCGTCGCGGACTATAAGCCGCAGAACCACGTGATCGAAGTGTTCGGCAACGACCACGCAGAAGCGTGATCCTCGCTAAATTAAGTATTAAATCAAATCACAGAAAGGAATTTTACCATGGACACAAGAGAAATTTTTGAAAGACTGGACCGCGTATTTCAGGATGTTTTTGACGATGACACCATTCACGTCACGCCGAAAACGACCGCAGACGACATTGAGGATTGGGACAGTCTGGAGCACATCACGCTGATCTCCGCTGTAGAGCGCGAGTTCCGCATGAAGTTCAAGATGGGCGAAATCTCCTCCATGAAGAACGTCGGCGAAATGGCTTCCATCATCGCAGCACGCGCAAAGGGCTGATCTTACCGCAAAAGAAAATGCCGCAGACAACCGGGTTTTCCCGTGTCTGCGGCATTTTTATATTTACGGTTATTTATAACGGTTCATGAAGTCGAGGTAATCGTCCTCCAGCGTGCGCTTCGGTTCTTCCTTACGCGGAGCGGTGTACGGGTCAGCCGTTTCCTGCTCGGCGGCACGGCGGCGCTGTTCCGCACGTCTGCGGCGCGCTTCGCGGCGCTTTTTGCGCACGCGCTGCCCGTGGATGTACACGATAAGCAGCAACACCGCAAAGACAATGACAAGCACCAAAACAAATTTCAAAATGCTGAAAATCACCGAGCCACCCTTAGGGCCGCTCGCTTCGGAGGATGCACTGCTTTCGGCCGCGGAAGATTCCGTACCGCCGGCGGTGGACTCTGCGCTGCTTGCAGTGCCCACAGCCGCCGAGTCTGTGGGGTTGCCGGATTTATACGTTTCCGCTGCCGCTGCCACGGCGTTAAAGAGCTTTAAAACACCGGCATCATATGCGCCGGTCTGAAAATCCGCTTCCAGATTATCGTGCAGCAAAGCGCTCAGCTCCGTGCCGGAGAACGCGCCGTGCAGGCCGTCACCGGCCACCGCCATATAGTCGCCGTCCGAAACAGAAAGGCCTATGATAAGCCCGTTTTTGCTGTCGCCGCCAAGCTTCCACGTGTCCATGACCTTTTTAAGGTAGGACACGCGGCCATCATAATCGGATTTTTCGCCGGGCAAAGTGTTCATGGTGAACACCGCAATCTGCACACCATACGTCGCATTGAGGTCAGCGTTTTTATCGTTGATTACCGTTTTCGTACTGGCGGAAATCACACTCGCTTCGTCATAGACATAAAGATCCGCGGGCTGCTCCGGCACTTCGGCGTCCGCTGCCGTCGCGCTTACGGTGCTGCCCGTGTCGCCTCCGTCTTCGGAAGACGAGGTGCTCGTGTCGCCGTTTCCGGCTTCATCCGCAAACGCATACAGGTTGCCGGTGGAAAACACCATCAAAACCACAAGGCATATCGCCGCAAAGCGTCCCATACCCGCTTTATATAGATTTTTCATCCAATCCCTGCCTTTCGGCAGCCCGGCTGTGCCCGGCCGCGTAAAATAATACCGCACAAAACCTGTTTCGTAGTTTTATGCGGTATCGGTTCTGTTGTACCTATTTTAAGAGAATTTTTCGCTGCTGTCAAGTAAAGCCAAGACTTTGCATCTTACGATCCTCTTAAGGTTATTTCAGCTCTACAATCGTCACGCCGCTTTCGCCCTCACCATATACGCCGAGGCGAAAGGATTTCACGGCCTTGTGGCGGCGCAAATGCTGCTGAATGCCGTTTCTCAGTATACCTGTACCTTTGCCGTGGATAATCGTCAGCATGTTGAGATTGTGCATCAAAGCGTGGTCGATAAACGCATCCACTTCCATGAGCGCTTCTTCCAAATTCATGCCGCGCACATCCACTTCATTGCGCGCCGGAGCGGAATCCATCTTCTTCGTCACGGTGCGGTGACCGCCTGCGGCTTTCTTCTTTTCCTTCGGCTTCTGGTCGGTCAGGCGCAGGTTTTTCAGCGGCACGCGCGTTTTGATGATGCCTACCTGCACCAAAATCTGGTCGCCGTTTTTCGGCACATCCAAAACGGTCGCAATCTTATCGATGTCGTAAATCAGTACCGTATCGCCGACCTGTAAGGGGCGCGGCAACACATAATCTTCGTCTATGCGGCGCTCGTGCACAGGGTCGCTGGCCTTTTCCATATCGCGGATGCCTGCCTTCAGGCGCGCTTTCTGCTCTGCGGTCAATAATTTCTGCTTGTTGCGGCGCAGGTCTTCGAGCTCGTCTAACAGGCTCTGGGCTTCGCGGCGCGTTTTCTGTACGAGCTCCGCCGCTTCCATTCTGGCGCGCTCAATTTCGTGCTTCGCGTCCTTTTCGGCGCGGTCGCGCAGCGCTTCAGCCTCTTTTTCCATGTTCTGCGCTTTCAAACGCAGCTGCTCGGCACTCTCACGCTCATCTTCCATTTTGCGGCGGCTCTCCTCCAAACGGGAGACGACCTCCTCAAACATAGTGCTTTCATCGGAAACGAGTTCCTTTGCGTGCTCTACGATATTCGCCGGCATACCGAGACGTGCGGAAATGGCAAATGCGTTGGAATGACCCGGTACGCCGATGAGCAGGCGATACGTCGGGCGCAGCGTCGCCACGTCAAATTCGCAGCAGGCGTTTTCAACGCCAACGGTTTGAATGGCATATGCCTTCAGCTCTGCGTAATGCGTTGTCGCCATCACGCGCGTGCCTTTGGTGCGCATGGCTTCGATGATGGAAATAGCAAGCGCGGCACCCTCGACCGGGTCGGTGCCCGCACCGAGCTCATCGATAAGGATGAGACTCTTGTCGTCCGCAATGTTGAGAATGCGGATGATATTCGTCATGTGCGCCGAGAACGTGGAGAGAGACTGCTCAATGCTCTGCTCATCGCCGATGTCCGCCAAAACGTGGTCAAAAATCGAAACTTCGCTGCCGTCCGCCGCGGGGATCATCAGGCCGCACATGGTCATCAGCGTCAAAAGGCCCGCCGTTTTCAGCGAGACGGTCTTGCCGCCGGTGTTCGGGCCGGTGACGATGAGGGCATCAAAATCACTGCCGAGGTACAGATCGGTCGGCACGACTTTATTTTTATCGATGAGCGGGTGGCGCGCCGATTTGATGGCGATGCGCCCCTCCTGATTGAGCTTCGGCACGGTCGCCTTCATTTTGTAGGCGAGCTGCCCTTTTGCGAAAATGAGATTCAGCTCCACCGCCGCGCGGTAGCTCTGGATGATGCCGTCCGCAAACTCGCCGATCTCACGGGAAAGCTCCGTCAAGATGCGGTCGATCTCGTCCTTTTCGTCCGAGCGCAACACGCGGATTTCGTTGTTCGCCTCCACAACGCCGATCGGCTCAATAAACACGGTGGCACCGCTGCCGGAGGAATCGTGAATGAGGCCCTTGACTTCATTGCGGAACTCCGCCTTAACCGGCACAACGTAGCGGCCGCCGCGTTGGGTGACAATGGCCTCCTGCAAATACTTTTGGTAGGTCTGCGAGCGGATCATTTTATCAAGCTGCTCGCGCACGCGCAGCGATGCCGCGCGGATCTTGCGTCGGATAGCCGCCAAGGCGATGCTTGCGGTATCGGCAACTTCTTCCTCGCTGACGACGGTCATCGAGATGCGGTCTTCGATAAACTTATTCGGCTGCAAGGTCTCGAAGCGGTAATCGAGCGCCGTTTTGACGCTTTCGCTTTTTTTACGCCAATCCGAAACACTGCGGATAGCACGCAATGTCGCGGCAACAGACAATAATTCCGCCAGATTCAGCACGCCGCCCGCTTCTGCGCGACGCAGCGCATTCGTGACATTCGTCATGCCGTAAAACGACGGTGCGCCGTACTTTGCCATTAAAACAAACGCGTCGTCCGTTTCCTGCAAAAGGCGCTCCACGTGGCGGATGTCGGTATCCGGCTCAATTTTCTGCGCCAGCTCCGCCGCATCCGGGCAAGTGGTTTCATTTGCAAGCTGAAGCAGAATTTTATCCAGCTCCAGCGCTTTATGATCTTTCAGCATTTTGTTCCTGCTTTCTTTTCGTACCCGGTTTTGCCGGGTCAATCTCCTCTGTTAATCCAAAAACGTTTTATAAAACTCCAAGGTCTTCGGTACGGTATGTAATGTATGGACAACGTAGCTTTCCGTTGCGGCGTTCAGAATTTTCAGCGCATCCTCCGGCAGCGAGAAGTTATAGAGCTTCTCAAAATCCACATACGCAATGTGTCGCATGGCGGTCAGCACGCCCGGCGGCAGCGCGACATACGGTTCATTCGCGCCGTGAAAGCACTTGTCGCACAGAATAATGCCCCTTTGCGGCAGAAAGAACATCGTTTCCGCCTCATACGCGGCGCAGTTTTCGCACGCGACTAAATTTGGCATATAGCCCGCCGACGAGAGCATACGCAGCTCTGTCACAGACTGCAACAGCCGTATCGGCCGCGTGCCCTTTGATAAAAAATGCAGGGAATTTAAGATGAGCCGCAGGTATTCCTCGGAATCCGTATCCTCCGGCACCATTAAGTACGCCAGCTCACAGAAATACTGCGCCAGCGAAAGCGCGGCGATGTCCCGCCGAAGCCCGAAAAAGACCTCAATCGGCTCGGCATCGTCAATCATGTATTTTTCCCGCCCCTTAAAAATAGAAAGGCGGGAATAGCACAAAAGCTGCGTTGCGGCGCTTTTGCTGTCCTTTAAGTTTTTGGCACGGCGGGCAAACGCACGCACCACGCCCGCGTCACGCGTCAGCACCGTGACAAGGCGGTCGCTCTCGCCCACCGTCTGCTCCCGAATGATGAGTCCCTGGGTCTTTACCTGCATCAAAGTCTCCTGCCGTAAAATCCACGTCGGCAAGCTCCCGGCGTGTAAGCTGCACGTAGCGGATGTAATCCTCCGCCTTGCCGCTTTTATAAAAGCTGTTCCACGCGGCATACGCCGCATTCTGCATCGGGGAATTTCGCATACAAACGCCTCCTAAACCGTATAGCTGTTTTTAGCTTCTGCGGTTTTTGCGGGTTTTATCCGTGGAAACGTCTGTCAATTTCTCAAAATGTGACCGTTTTCCCGAAAATCACGGTTTATTGGTACTGGTCAAAATCGTGCTCGTTAAAGCCGAGCTTTGTAAGGATCTGCGGGCGCTGGCGCCAGTCCTCCTTCACCTTTACCCAAAGGCGCAGGTTGATCTTGCAGCCGAAAAAGCGCTCCATGTCTTCTCTTGCCTTCGAGCCGATTTTTTTCAGCATTGCGCCGCCCTTGCCGATGATGATACCCTTGTGCGTGGCGCGTTCGCAATAGATTGTCGCATCGATCTCCGTCAGGTTGCCGAGGTCGCGCATGCTTTCCGTCACGACTGCGACGCCGTGCGGGATTTCTTTATCCGTAAAGCGCAGAATTTTCTCGCGCACGATTTCGGACGCAATGACGCGCTCCGGCTGGTCTGTGAGCGTATCTTCCGAGAAGAAATGTCCGCCCGGCTCCGCCAGTGCGATGAGTTCCTCACGCAGCGCGTCCATGCCGTTGCCGTCCTGTGCGGAGACCGGCACCACAGCTTCAAAGTCGTAGAGCGCGGAGAGCTTCGCAATCTGCTCCATCAAAACGCTTTTGTCCTGCAAAAGATCAATCTTATTGATGGCGAGCAGCGCCGGCACACCTAAATCTTTAAAGCGGTGCACAAGCTCTTCATCTGCTTTGGAGATTTTCGTGTTTGCCTCCACAACAAGCAGGCAGGCGTCCACATCTGCGACGGACGAGGTAACGCTTTTCACCATATAATCGCCGAGGGAGTTCTTCGGCTTGATGAGGCCCGGCGTATCGATGAACACCAGCTGCGTTTCGCCCTCTGTCCACACGCCCATAATGCGCGTGCGGGTGGTCTGTGGCTTATTGGAAACGATGGCAAGCTTCGTACCGAGCAGGCGGTTCAAAATAGAGGATTTGCCCACGTTCGGTCTGCCCACAATGGCGATAAACGCCGATTTTTCGTTCATGTAGTTTTCTGTATCCATAGTTTTCCCGGGGCACGCAGCCGCGGTTTCCTTTCTGATAATTTATATCACTTTTTATGAAGCTTTTCCCGCACGCCGCATGGCACTTTGAAAATGAAGAAAAAGGCCAAAATGAGCGACAGAATGAAAAGCACAAGGTAAAGCGGATTTGTGACGATTGTTATCAAAAGCGCTAAGATCGCTTCTGGGCGCCACAAAACGGCTATACCGACAAAAGCGGCAAAAACGGCGCACACAAGCACCGCTCCCGCCGCGATATCTTTTGTTTTGCCGATGAGCGGATTATAGCTTTTCTGCGCGTAATCACACAGCATCTCCATGGCGGTGTTGAACGCCTCCGCCGCGATAACCATTGCGATGGTCAAAAGCAGAACGCCGTATTCGCTGCGCGTTACGCCCAGAAAGGGCGAAAAAAACAAAACGTATACCGCCGCTGTAAGGTGTATACGCATGTTTCGCTCCGTTTTCACGGTATGGAAAAATCCGCGCGCGGCATCGCGAAAGCTGTCCGCCTGCGTGCGGGTCTTACCGTTTGTTTTCCAATCCGGCACCATGTTAAACGGTGTAGCTGGAAGTGCCCGGCAGGCCGAGCTGCGACATAACGTATTCTTCTTTTTCACGCATGCGCACGCGCTCCATGCCGCCGTTTTCGTGGTCATAGCCGAGCAGGTGCAGCATAGAATGCGCCGTCAGGTAGCCGATCTCGCGCTCTAAGCTGTGGCCGTAGCGCTTTGCCTGTGCCATTGCCATTTCCACAGAGAGCACAATATCGCCGAGAATCTTCGCGCCGGTATCGTGGTTGATGTCATACACGCCGTTCTCACCCATGGGGAAAGAGAGCACGTCTGTTGCGGCATCTTTGTTGCGGTACTGCGCGTTTAGCTCGCGGATCTGCTCGTTGTCCACGAATGTCACGCTGATTTCAGCGGAATCCTCAAACTTCTCCATCCGCAGAACCGCGTGGCAACAGCGACGGATGAGCATGCGCACGCCGGTCGGCACTTTGACCGCTTTCTGGTTGTTTGTGATGATGACTCTGATTTTTTCCATATGCTAAAATCCTTTCGATAGGGGTTATTTTGCTGCGGACGCTTTTTCATACGCCCGAATGATATCCTGCACCAAGCGATGGCGCACAACGTCTTTTTCGGTAAAGCGGAAAACGGCAATGTCATCCACATTGCGCAGCACACGCATCGCATCCTTCAGACCCGAGCGTCTGCCGTCCGGCAGATCAATCTGCGTGATGTCGCCTGTGATGACCATTTTGGAGTTGAAGCCGAGACGCGTCAGGAACATTTTCATCTGCTCGCAGGTGGTGTTCTGCGCCTCATCCAGAATGATAAAGCTGTCGTCAAGCGTTCTGCCGCGCATGTACGCAAGCGGCGCCACCTCAATGCTGCCGCGCTCCACAAGGCGGGCATACGATTCCGCGCCGAGCATGTCGAACAGCGCATCGTAAAGCGGGCGCAGGTAGGGATCTACCTTCTGCTGCAAATCACCGGGCAGAAAACCCAGCTTCTCGCCGGCTTCCACGGCGGGGCGCGTCAAGATGATGCGGTTCACCTGCTGCGCACGGAACGCCGTCACAGCCATGGCGACCGCAAGGTACGTTTTACCGGTGCCCGCAGGGCCGACGCCGATGGTGATGGTGTTATTGCGAATATTGTCGCAATAATTCTTCTGTCCCACCGTTTTGGGCTTTACGGGCTTGCCTTTCGCCGTGATGCAGATGCAGCCGTCCGTAAGCGGCGCCATCTGCGCTTCGCTGTCCTCCATGACCATGTCGATGCAGTAGCCGACGTTCTGGTCGTTTAGAACTTCGCCCTTTTCGACGAGCCGCAAAAGGCTTTCTGCTGCACGCACCGCACGCGAAACACCGGGTTCTTCGCCGATGACGTGAATCTGCGAATCGCGGCAGGAAAACGTTACACCGAATGCCTTTTCCAGTCGCTTTGCGTTCACGTCAAAGCTGCCGAAAAGCTCTGCCGCGTATTCTGCTTTGTCTACATGAATGCTTCTTTCCAAATCGTTCTCCTTTTGCCGCACGGCTTTGAAAAACCGTGCAGTCTAAAAAACCGAATTTCCTGTTTTATTATAGCATAAGTGTTCCCAATGTGGTTATGAAATTTTCAACGAAATTTAGTCGTTTCCCTGTACATTTCCGACAAATACCCCTATAATCTCCGGATTTTCAGGCTCTTCAGGCAGGGTGAGCGGCGCCTCCTGCGCAATGTTTTCAAGACATACGCACCGGGACGTGACGTAAACCGTGCCGCCTTTTGTCTGATATGTGATGTTTTCCGTAAGCACACGCCCATCTTCTCCAAGCGCAAGCTTTTGCAGCTGATGCAGATTTTCAAGCGCGCGGCGCTGCGCTTCTTCCTCCGTGAACGTAACGGGCACGGTCTCCTCCTCATATACGCGCACCGTTTCTACCCACAGCGGCAACGTGTGCCCCTGCAAAACGAACGGCGTGCGGGTGTATGCCGTCTGGCCTTTCGGCGCGCCGGAAAGCGAGAGCGGCACGCGCACGCCCAAAATATACAGCGCGCGCTGTGTACCGAGGTCCGTTTCGCGCACCGTTTCGGTACTAAGCGGACAGGATGCCGTGAATGTGCGCTGTGTCTCCGCCAGAATCTCCGCACGGGCGCGGGTGTAAAAATAGCGCACGGGGTTATATTCTGGATCATACGGGTCGCCCACCTGTGTGATGCCGGAAACGAGCACCTGCCCCGCGGCGCAGGCAGAACCGACTTTCACGAGCACCGTGCCGTTTTGCGCCGTGATAGAATGGATGAGCCCCGCGCGTGACGCGACGATATCCCCCGTGCCGTCGTGCTCCGCGCCCTCCGCCTTTGTGACGGACGTGCGCAGCTCAAGCTGTACGGTGCAACCCTCCGTGTTGAACGATGCCCACGAAAGCTCCGGCAGCTCCTCCAAAAGCGCGACAGAGGCCAAAGCGGTATCGGTGCTTCGCGGCGCGCCGATATACACGCCAACGCGCTTTGCTGCCGCCAAAATTTCGCTTTCGGCATACGGAATATCTTCACCGGAGATCGTCATCTCCCAGTAAAAGCCGGAAAGGAACAGCATCAGCGCCACGCCGAGCGCCGTGCCAAGCAAAAGTCCCGGTCGGCGCAGCATGCGGCGGAACCGAAACGGGAAGCCGCTTTTCTCCGCAAGCTTCACCCGCGCGTGCGTGCGTTGTTTGATCTTATGCAGCTTTTTGTAGTCCTTCGCATACAAGGTGAAAAGCACGTCTTTCCCATCCTTTTGAAGTCGAATGGGGCGCAGACCCGTTTTCACCGCAATGTTCATAAACCGTGCCGTATCGCCCGAAACACGCGCCGTTGCCGTGCCGAGCACCCAATGCGTGATTTTCTTCATGCGAACCTCACCGCCTCAATATGTCCCGTGATCACCGCGCCGTCCTCTTCAAGACACAAAAGCCGTAGGCTTTTCCCCTCCACCCACACGGCGCGCCGCCCGCAGCGCAGGCCGATCTTTTCCGTTTCGTATTCGATTACGCCGTCACACCCCTCTAAAATAAGCTTCGCCGTGCCGAGAATCTCCGTGCGGATCGTGCCGTCCTGCATGGCATAGCGCAGCTTATCTGCAAGCTCACCCATGCACCCACCCTCTTTCTTTTTACTCCTCTATACGTATGTGCGGAAAAACACGCATATACTTTTTCAAAAGGAGGGTTCGCCGTGTCGAAGCATACAGAATTTATCGCTTTTTTCATTCGCCAAAAATTGCAGCTTCCGGCGCTTTATATCCGCACCGCCGCGCTTTTACTGCTCGCCTTGCTCCTGCTCAGGCACCGCACCGCTGCCGCCGCAGGCGTTGTCAGCGGCATCCACACATGCCTCGGCACGCTGATTCCCTCGCTGTTCCCGTTTATTTTACTCGCGTGCCTATGCACGAACAGCCGCGCGGCGCAGGTGCTGTTTCGCCCGCTTTCCCCCGTAATGCGTCATGTGTTCCGCCTACCCGCCTGCGCCGCTCCCGCCGTTTTGTTGGGGCTCACCGCAGGCTACCCTACCGGCGCGAAGATCACCGCAAATTTATACGCGACCGGAAAGCTCACAAGGGAACAGGCGGCGCGGCTGTTATGCTTCTGTACCGCGCCGGGCTATGCGTTTGCGGCAGCCTATACGGGCAGTTTATTATTAAGAAGCGAGCGCATCGGGCTGAATTTATTTTTTGCCTGCGCACTTGCGCCGTTACTTCTGGGACTCACCCTGTCGCGCTTTGCCGAAAAACCCGAAAAAAGCCTAAAATCGCCAGAATCTGCTCCCGGCGGCATCGTCTCCGCTGTGCAGGACGGCATTAAGGCCACCGTTTCCCTTTGCGGGTTCGTCATTGTGTTTTCCATGCTTTTGGCCGTTTTGCACGATGCCGGCATTTTTCAGTATTTATGCGGTTTTCTCTCCCGCTTTGGGCTCACCGTGCCGCTTTCCGGCGCATTGCTGACGATGGGTCTGGAGATCACCGCCGGAGTCACACAGTGCATATATTGGCACCTGCCGGTTTATTTTTTAGCGTTCGGGCTCGGCTTTTCCGGCGTTTGCATCCACTTGCAGATCTTCTCCTTTTTCCACAAAGCGGGGCTGCCGCTGTCGAAAACGAGATATGTTCTCGCACGCTTTTTAAACGGTCTGCTTTCCGCTGCATTTTATTTGCTGCTTTCCTATTTTCTCCCGGCAAGCACCTCGGTTGCCGTGGAAACCTCGCCCCTCAACACCGCGCCCATGGCGGGCAGCGCGGCATCATCCTTGGCGCTCATCGCGCTGTCTATGTTCTTTCTTCTCACGTGTATTCTCCGCAGCGGAAAAACACCGTCGAAAATTTGTGGTGGAAATTCCACCGGGAAAATGCTACAATGAGAACAACTCTAAGAGCAACCTGAAAATCGGAGGCGACGAAAGTGTTCGGACGCAAAAAGAAAAAACAAACACCCGCTCTGTTTGGCAGCCGCATTGAGCCGGACTGCGCTTACTGCGCGTTTCATGCGGACGGCGTACAGAAAAAATGTCTTGCGGGGCAGCTCGGCGGAGAGCACTGCGCAAAATTTCAATATGACCCACTGCGCCGCGAGCCGAAAAGCGAACAAAAGCTCGGGCAGTACAGCGCCGAGGAATTCAAACTATGAAAACTTATCTTAAAGCGTTTCGTTTAAAGCGCTTTTGGCTGCTGCTTTTGCTGCCTGCGGCGTTCCTTTTGGACTTCGCCGCACGGCAGAGCGCAGATTTTGCCGAGTGGTATGCCGTGACGATCTACCCCGTGTACGCGCAGTTCTTTTCCGCCATTACGGGAGTCTTCCCGTTTTCTGTCGGCGAATTTTGTCTGATCGCGCTTGTCCTTTTCATTTTAGCGTATCTCATTCACGGCGTTTATAAACTCATTCGTCATAAAGAGGGCCGTTTTGCGTACTTTGTGCGGTTTTTGTCGGTTCCTGTTCTCATCGCCACGTGCATCGCGTTTTTGTGCGTAACGAACTACGGCACGAACCACCGCCGGTACAGCTTTGCCGCCGTCAGCGGACTTACCGTGCGGGAGTCCTCCGCCGAAGAGCTTTACAATGTGTGCGCGTATTTAATCAACGAAGCGAACACATTGCGCGAAAACCTGCCCGAAGACGAAAACGGTGTATTTCAGCTTTCAAACGATGTTTTTCTCGATGCAGACGAAGCAAAATCATCATTCAACAGCCTTCATGATACGTATTCCACGCTCTACACAAACGGAAAACCGAAGCCCGTGCTGTTCTCGGAAGTGATGTCGTACCTTGACATCAGCGGCATTTACTGTCCGTTCACGTTTGAAGCGAACGTCAACGTCCACATGAACGACGTATTGATCCCCGTGACGATGTGCCACGAGCTTTCACACCTTTCCGGCTACATGCGCGAGGACGAAGCGAATTTCATCGCATTTTTGGCGTGCCTGCAAAGTGACGACCCGGAATTCCGTTACAGCGGTGTGTATTTGGCATCCGTCCACGCGATGAATGCTTTGCTCACTGTGGACAGCGACCTGTGGAACCAGGCGGACGCTTTAAAAAGCGACGCACTGCGCCGCGACATTCGGTCAAATAATGCGTACTGGAAGCAGTACGAAACGCCCGTTTCCGAGGTCTCCGACCGCGTGAACGACGCGTATTTAAAAGCCAACGGGCAGGAAAACGGTCTGCGTTCCTACGGCAGAATGGTCGATCTGCTTCTCGCCTACTACCGCGACGAGCTGCAATAGATATAGTTTTTTTGGGGGAGTTCTCTATGTGTGAAAAAATCATTGCGGCGTGTGGAAACGACTGCGCGGTATGTCCGCGCTACAACGTGCCGCCGTACACCAAAACCGCAGAAGAACTGCACCACACCGCTGAGCTGTGGTATAAAATCGGCTACCGCGACCACGTGGTGACAAACGAGGAGATTGCCTGTACCGGCTGCAAGGAAGAAAACTGGTGCCGTTATCGCCTTGTAAAATGCGTGAACGAAAAGCATATCGCACATTGCGGCCAGTGTGAAAACTACCCGTGCGACGTCATGAAAGCGTGCTTCACGGTGACAGGCTCGTTCATCTCCACCTGTAAAAAAGTCTGCACACCCGAGGATTTCGAGATATTGCGCAAAGCATTTTTCGAGAAAGAAAAGAACCTGACGCAAAATTAAGACGACAAAAGGCCTTTGCACCGTCCAAAACGGAGATGCAAAGGCCTTTTTATGTACGATTATTTATTCGCGTTCATCTCGCGGACTTCTCTTAAAATGTCCTCAAGGTCATATTTTTCGGGCGCTTTCGGCGCAGCAGGCTTTGCCTGCACTGTCTGTGCAGCCGGCTTCGGGGTATTTGCCGGGCGCTGCTGCACGGGCTTCGGCGCAGGTGCGGCGGGCTTTGCAGCTCTCGGTGCGGCGCTTTGCCGTGGCGCGCGATTCACTGAGGTCTGCACCGCAGCGCGGCGCACGTTCTGTGGCTGCATGGAGACCGGCGTTTCTGGCATGATGGGGCGTTCTGCGGTGTACTCCGCCGACACCGGCATCGCCGGCAGCTCGCCGGTGTCTTTATCCGGGTCAAAGGACGTGGGCATGCGGGGCTCTGCCTCACGGCGCGCCTGCATCTGCTCGCGGCGCATGCGCTCTTCTTCGCGTCTTCTGCGGTTGCGTCGTTCCTCCTGCTCAATCTCATCCAGCACCTCGGCGCGGTCCGCTTCGCCGCTGTCGCGGTTACGGCTTGCACGCTGCCACAAAATGATGCTGACAATTCCGCCGACGCCGAGCACGATGCACACCGCACCCGCAATGAACAGCGTGCGGCCGACGCCGTTATCGGCCTTCAGCTCATTAAAGAACGATTCCGCTCCGCTGCTGTCTTCGCCTGCGGTGTCGGTCGTGCCTTCCGTGGTGTCCACCGTTTCGGTGCTGTCTGTGGTATCGGCCGTATCGGCTTCATCCGCAAAGGTAAGCGGCGCACACAGCGCAGCGCCGAGTAAAACCGCCGCTAAAACAGCAAATATACGTTTAGAAAAAGTATTTCTCATAATCCATTTCCTCTTTCGTGATAACTTTTATGTGTCACGATTTTGAATTCATTTTTATTTAGTTTAGCATATTTTGCATGGTGTTTCAACGGCAAAATAAACAAACCCGCCGCTTCTCTGCACGGTTCATGCAGTCGAAACGGCGGGTACTGTGTCTATTTATATTTCTTTAGAAATCGATCTTCTCTGCAATGTACGCTTCAAGCTCGTCGATCTTCACACGCTCCTGCTCCATGCTGTCACGGTCGCGGACGGTAACGCAGCCGTCATTTTCACTGTCAAAGTCATACGTGATGCAGAACGGCGTGCCGATCTCATCCTGGCGGCGATAGCGCTTGCCGATGGAACCCGTATCGTCAAAGTCAACAGAAAACTTCTTTGCGAGCGCATCGTAAACCTCGCCGGCCTTTTCGCTCAGCTTCTTGGAGAGCGGCAGAATCGCTGCCTTAAACGGTGCCAGTGCCGGGTGCAGACGCAGTACAACGCGCACGTCCGGTTTTTCTTCGGTGCCGAGGTTTTCTTCGTCGTAAGCGTCGCACAGGAACGCCAGCGCTACGCGGTCCGCGCCGAGAGACGGCTCGACGACATACGGCACGTAGCGGGTGTTCGTCTCCGGGTCGAAATAGGAGAGGTCCTTGCCGGAATGCTCCTGATGGCGGGTGAGGTCATAGTCCGTGCGGTCTGCAATGCCCCAAAGCTCGCCCCAGCCGAACGGGAACAGATACTCAATATCCGTCGTCGCCTTGGAGTAGAAGGAGAGCTCCTTCTGGCTGTGGTCGCGCAGGCGGATGTTCGCTTCGTCCAGACCGAGGTTCAAAAGCCAGTTTTTGCAGAAATCCTTCCAGTAGTAGAACCAGTCGAGGTCCGTGCCCGGCTTGCAGAAGAATTCGCATTCCATCTGCTCAAACTCGCGAATGCGGAAAATGAAGTTGCCCGGGGTAATCTCATTTCTGAAGCTCTTGCCCACCTGACAAACGCCGAACGGCACCTTCTTGCGCGTGGTGCGCTGAATGCTCGGGAAGTTGACAAAAATGCCCTGTGCAGTCTCCGGGCGGAGGTACAGCTGGCTCTTTGCGTCTTCCGTAACACCCTGGAACGTCTTGAACATCAGGTTGAACTGGCGGATATCCGTAAAGTTGTGGCCACCGCATTCCGGGCAGGCAATGTTGTTGTCGGCGATGAACTGCTGCATCTGCTCGTTCGTCCAGCCGTCTGCGGATTCGCCGGTGAAGTCTTCAATGAGCTTATCGGCACGGTGACGGGTCTTGCAGTCCTTGCAGTCCATCAGCGGGTCGGAGAAGCCGCCCACGTGGCCGGTTGCCACCCAGACTTCCGGGTTCATGAGGATTGCGGAATCCAGCGCCACGTTGTAGCGGCTCTCCTGCACGAACTTGCGTTTCCACGCGTTTTTCACGTTGTCCTTGAAAAGGCAGCCCAGCGGGCCGTAGTCCCAAGAGTTGGACAGACCGCCGTAAATTTCGGAGCCGGGGTACACGTAACCTCTGTTTTTGCAGAGCGCCACGATTTTTTCCATGGTCTTTTCTTCGGGCTTCAGAACTTTCTTCATTTGTTAAACTCCTTTCGCGCCGCTGGCTGCTGCACGGCTTCGTGCAGCTGGATGCTGCGCTTGTGATTTATCAATCATACCACGTTTTTCAAAGATACACAACTACCGCGGCGGGATTTTATACGAAAAAGCGGCACTCCGCAGAGTACCGCCCGAAATTTCCGCTTGTTTAGATTTATTCGCCCTCGTCCGCGATGAGCTTTTTCATCTGCGGCAAACGGAACAGAATAACCGCCGCGATAACTGTGAAGATGAGCTCCGGCAGCATGTAAGTGCCGTTATAGCAGAAGGAGTAAAGCCACGGGTGGCCCACCCAGGAAGCGCCGAACGCCACAAACTCATCAAAGTTTGCAAAGATAATGGCGCCGGAAATGAAGTGGCACACAAAGCGCAGCGCAACAGCCAGCGCCGTGCCGCAGCAAATGCCCACATAACCCTTCTTGCGGAAAATACCCGCAATGCCGATAACCGTGTAGGCCACGATGTAATCGAGCAAAATCGTGCCGATGAGAGCAGAAGGCGTCATGCCCCAGCCAAGGATGCCGTCCATCGTGATGCCGAACGCAAGCTGAATGACGGATTCCACAAAGGAAGCCGCAAAGCCCCACTTAAGGCCGTACATGATGGAAATCATGGCGCAGGGCAGCATGGAAAGCAGCGTGATAGAACCGCCAAACGGCATCTGAAGCACCTTGATCAGGCTGAGCACAGCGCCCAGTGCGACCATAACCGCGCAGGCCGCAAGCTTTTTTGTATTGTTGTTCTTCATAGTTCATTCCTCCGGTTTTCTACCGAGATTTAGAGGATAAAGCGGAGAAAACAAAAACCGCGCACCCATTCGGCACGCGGCATAAAAAGCACTTAGAATAAGCGTATTTTCCTACGTCGGCATTATCCGAATCAGGTAACAGGTTTCGGCGTTCACGCCGCTCTCAGCCGACTTTATACGTCAGCACCCTTTTTTTACATTCAGTATAGCACGGAACTTTTCGCTTTTCAACCAAAATTTGTGTTTTCGGGCAGAAAACAAGGCTTTTCTTGATTTTAGAGAAACAAAATGATAGTATAAAAGAAACATAAGCCAACGACAACGGTGGTTAAAAGTTTTGCTTAAGCTTTTTCAAGAAGCTTAAAGCGAACGTGTGCGTTCGCTTAGGTTCATTAGGGCAGCGCCCTAAGTCGTCGTCCGCAGACGACGAAACACCTTTTGCCTAACAAAAAGTAGGATGGGAACCACAATTAGGGGGTCTCCCCATGAATTTGCAAGGCAAATTCATAAAATAAAACGCTAAAACCGATTTAAACTACGGAAGGACATATAAAAATGGAAAGCACACAGAACAAAACGCGCTGTCCGCACAGCAAAAAATGCGGCGGCTGCCAACTGCAGAACCTCGATTATAAGGAACAGCTCGCGCACAAGGAGCGCACGTGCATCCGTCTGCTCGGCAAATTCTGCCGCGTAGAGCCCATCATCGGCATGGAGAACCCCTACCACTACCGCAATAAGGTACAGGCCGCATTCGGTACCACGCGTGCCGGACGCATCATCTCCGGCATTTACCAGAGCAGCACGCACAACATCGTCGCCGTGGACAGCTGCATGACGGAAGACGAAATTGCCGACCGCATCATCGTCGATATCCGCCGCCTGCTGCGCAATTTCAAAATGACAACGTATAACGAAGTCACCGGGCGCGGCTTTCTGCGCCATGTGCTCGTCAAGCGCGGCTTTCAGACCGGCGAAGTCATGGTTGTGCTCGTCACCGGTACGCCGATCTTCCCCGCGCGCAACAATTTCACCCGTGCGCTGTTAAAGCTTCACCCGGAGATTACCACGATCATTCAAAATGTCAACGACCGCTACACCTCCATGCTGCTCGGGCAGAACGAGAAAACACTCTACGGCCCCGGCTATATCACGGATATTCTCTGCGGGCTGCGCTTCCGCATTTCGGCAAAATCATTCTACCAGATCAACCCCGTGCAGACCGAGGTGCTGTACGGCAAAGCGATGGAATTTGCGGAGCTCACGGGCAAAGAAACCGTCATTGACGCGTACTGCGGCATCGGCACCATCGGCATGGTCGCCGCCAAAAAAGCCGGACAGGTCCTCGGCGTAGAAGTGAACCGCGACGCCGTGCGCGATGCCCGTGAAAACGCAAAATTAAACCGTGTGAAAAATATCCGCTTCGTCTGTGCCGATGCAGGCAACTTCATGGTAGATATGGCAAACGCCGGTGAACACTGCGACGTACTTTTCATGGATCCGCCGCGCACCGGCAGCGACACCGCGTTTCTCTCCTGCGCGCTCACACTTGCACCGAGACGCATCGTATACGTCTCTTGTAACCCTGAAACGCTCGCGCGCGACCTTAATTTTCTTACAAAGCGCGGCTATCGCGCCGAAAAAATTCAGCCCGTAGACATGTTCCCCCACACCGACCATGTAGAATGCGTCGTACGGTTGGATAAGATGAATTAAAACAAAAGAAGGCTTTCCCATGATTCGCCCCGTTACCGAAAAGGATATTCCCGCCTGCGGATATTTTCAAATGCCGCTCCCGAAAATTACGGAAGAAAGGTAAAAAAATATGGCTTCCAGTCTCATGCACTACGCAATCACGGATAAAATTTTGCAACTGTTTCCTATGCACGACGGTGCGCGGCTGCGCTTTGGCGCGGTACTGCCGGACGCTTCCGTAAACAAGCGGAAAACACATTTTCGCATTTACAATGAAAAGCTCGGCATTCGGCTTTATGATCTTGAATCGTACCGCGCGCAGTTCGGCGAGCGTATGCAAAAAGATGACCTTTATCTCGGCTACTATCTGCACCTTATCGAGGATGCTTTGTACCGCAAAACGCTGTACGATACCTTCGGCTGGAATCCCTACACGCCGGAAAGCACCGCGCGCATGCACCACGATTACACGCTTTTAAACCGTCATTTCATTCAAAAATATAACATTCGGGATGACCTTGCCGTCCCGGAAAATTTCACGCAGGAACCGATTTTCGCTTTTGAGCCGTTTGACGCCGAAGGTCTTCTGCGTTCGATTCATCAGAACTTTGTGCCCGCGCCGGCGGATGCCCCCTACTTTTTCACGGCTGCCATGGCGGACACGTACATTGAAGACGCCGTGCGGCTGTGCACCGCGGAGCTTGACCGCTTTCACAGCGGCAAAACGCTTCTTTCCGCCGAGGATTTCACCTGGACGCCGCCGGAAAACAATAAGAATTTCTGAATAAAAGCAAAAACACCCTCCCGAAGTGATGGATATGTACCCTATATAGGAAGCATATCCATGACCGACACGGGAGGGCTTCTTGATTTCTCTTTGGAAAGCAGCTTCGCGGGACAGACGCGCTTTCCTATGCGCATTCGGAATTGACATTCCCGTTCCGCTTCGGTACAATAGAATCAACAAGAACCTCGGGGGACAAAACAGTATGAATTTTCTTGAAGAACGTATCGTAAAGGACGGCGTTGTAAAAGCCGGCAATATATTGAAAGTAGACAGCTTTTTAAACCACCAAATGGATGTGCGCCTGTTTCGCCAAATGGGCGAAGAGTTCAAGCGACGTTTTGCAGATAAGCCCATCAACAAAATTCTGACGATTGAAGCCTCCGGCATCGGTATTGCATGTGTGGCGGCGGAATGCTTTGACGTGCCGGTCGTCTTCGCGAAAAAGAGCCAGAGTGTGAATATCGATGGCGACGTATACGTTTCCAAAGTGGAATCTTTCACGCATAAGCGTGTGAATCGCGTGATCGTTTCGAAAAAATTTCTCGGCCCCGAGGATCACATTCTTATCATCGATGATTTTCTTGCAAACGGCTGCGCGCTGCAGGGGCTCATCTCTATTGTAGATCAGGCGGGCGGCACGGTGGAAGGCATCGGTATCGCGATTGAAAAGGGGTTCCAGCCCGGCGGCGCGAAAATTCGCGAGATGGGCTACCCGCTCGAATCGCTCGCCATTGTGGAAAGCATGGACGACGCAACCGGCACGGTCGTTTTCCGTCCACAGCCATAAAAGGAGTTTTGTATGAGACGGTTTTTATCCCGCGTTTTGCCCCTTTTGCTCAGCTTCGGCTTGATTTTTAACTGCACAGGATGCAGCACGGTTTTGGTCTTAGCCGGTAAAGCTCGTGAAAACAGCGAAGCTTCGTCCTCCGTGATTTCGGAAAGCTCCGCGTCCTCCGGCGTCATCTCCACCCCTATGCCGACCGAAGACGGCGACCTACGTGCGTTTTACACGGATGTTGCAAACGCTGAAAGTGTCACGGTAATGGTGTACATGATCGGCTCCGACTTAGAGAGTGAGGACGGCTCCGCGACCGACGACCTTTTGGAAATGGCAGATGCCGCGCTTTCCGAAAACGTTCACCTTGTACTCCAGACCGGCGGCACCGAAACCTGGTGGAACGATGTCTGCACAGACGATGAAAGTGAGCGCTTTGTGATCGAAAACGGCGATATGACGCTGCTCCAAAGCCTTGGCAGCATGAATATGACGGATGCCGACACGCTCTCCGATTTCATTCGCTTCTCCGCCGAAAGCTACCCCGCAGACCGCTACGAGCTCATTTTGTGGGATCACGGCGGCGGCACCATGACAGGCTTCGGCTACGACGAGCTGTACGAAGACACCTCTTTGACACTCTCTTCTCTTTCTACAGCGCTGTATAACGGCGGCGTACAGTTTGATTTCATCGGCTTTGACGCCTGCCTGATGGCGACGGCAGAGGTGGCCTACGCCTTGGATCCGTATGCGGATTACCTCATCGCCTCCGAAGAATCCGAGCCCGGCGAGGGCTGGGCGTACAAAAACTGGCTTACGATGCTGGCGGAAGACCCCGCCGTACCCACAGCGGAGCTCGGCAAAAAGCTGGCGGACGATTTCCTTGAGGCCTATATTTTCGCCGACATGCCGACGCTTTCCGTTTTAGACCTGCGCTATGTGCCGGAATTATACGCCGCGTTGGAAAGCTACTGGGGAAGCGCCTACACCGCACTGCAAAGCGGCAGCTACGGTGCGTTTTCGCAGGTGCGCAGCAACGTGCGGGAATTCGGCGACAACGAATACGACCAGGTCGATCTTTCCGACCTCGCCACGCTGACAAAGCAGAGCCTTTCCCTCGGCACCGAGGACGATGTGCAGGCCGCCGTTCAGAATATGGTAGTGTATAACGTCACCTATGAAAAGTCCGCCGCGGGCATTGCAGTCTATTTTCCGTGCCTGTGGCCGGATTATTACGGCGATACACGCTTTGAAATGACCTGCGTCGGCTTCCCGGAATCGTATTTTGAATTCTACGATAAATTCATGAACACGATGCTCTCCGGGCAGTCGCTTTCGCAGAGTGATATCGATTTTTACTCCTACTACGATTGGTTCGATTCCTCCGAGGTTGACGGCGAAAACGTCACCACAATAAACGACAACGATTTTGAACTCATCGACAAGGGCGACTATTATGCACTCTCTCTTTCCGATGAAGCATGGAACCTCATCACGTACATTGATATGACCGTTTACCTCGACGACGGCGAGGGATACATTGACCTTGGCAATGACAACGTGTACGAGTTTGACGACGACGGCGACCTGAAAGTCGATTTTGACTATACATGGATCTCGATTGACGGCGTGATTGTGCCGTTCTACGCCGAAACCGAGGAACAGACGGACGATTATTGGTACACAACGGGTTATGTGCCGGCCGAACTGAACGGCAGCACCGATATTGAGATCGTTCTGCGCTGGGACAGCGACCATGACAGCGGCTTTGTTGCGGGCTACCGCTTAAAGACCGAAGAGCCTACGGTAGCGGCAAAGGGTCTGCACAGCTTTACGGAGACGGATCAGATTCAGTACACCTGTTCGTATTATGATTACGATTTCAACTATGACCGGGACTACACGCTCGGCGACCCGGTAACATACACAAGTGAACCCGTCGTCGCCTATGAGGAAATCGGCGAATACCGCACGGTGATCCAATACACCCTGCGCGACATCTACAACAACGAACACTTTACAGACCCGGTAGAGCTTTCCTGTGAATAAATAGTTCTATAGAACATACCCTGCTGCGCTCCGTGGCAGGGTATGTTTCGATTTGACTTACACTATAATAGGCGGTATAATGAAAATTACTGACAAAAACGGAATTGTATGGAAAACTATGCCGTTTAAACTGTTCGGAAAGGACGAACGCCATGCGAAAGCTCCTCGTTTACATGAAAGACTACAAAAAAGAGTCGTTTTTAGCGCCTCTTTTCAAGCTGCTCGAAGCCACCTTTGAGCTGATTGTCCCGCTCGTAATCGCGCAGATCATCGACGTGGGCATTCAGACCGGTGACACCGGCTTCATCATCTCCCGCTGTCTGCTTCTGGTCGGGTTCGGTGTGGTCGGCATGGTCAGTGCCATCACGGCGCAGTATTTTGCCGCAAAGGCTGCCGTGGGCTTTGCCACCGGGCTGCGTCACAGCTTATTCCAAAAAATCAACGAACTCTCCTTCTCTCTTTTGGACCGTGTGGGCACATCCACGCTGCTGACACGCATCACAAATGACGTAAACCAGGTGCAGAACGGTGTGAACCTTGTACTGCGCCTGTTTATGCGCTCGCCGTTCATTGTGTTCGGCGCATGCGTTATGGCGTTCACCATTGATCCCGGCAGCGCGCTGCTGTTCCTCATTGTGGTCGCTCTGCTCTCCGTTGTGGTATTCGGCATCATGCTGCTGACCATCAAGCGCTACAAGGCTATTCAAAACCAGCTGGATTCCGTTTTGAACACCACGCGTGAAAATCTGAACGGCGCACGTGTCATACGCGCGTTCTGCGGTGAAGACACCGAAACAGAAAAATTTATCGGCCAAAATTCGCTGCTCTCCAAGCTCCAGAAATCCACGGGCCGTATCTCCGCACTTTTGAACCCGGTTACGTTTATCCTGATTAACGTCGGCATCATTCTGCTCATCCATTACGGCGCTGTTCAGGTCAACACCGGCATTTTGACGCAGGGTCAGGTCGTGGCGCTGTATAACTACATGAGCCAGATTTTAGTTGAGCTCATCAAACTTGCAAACCTCATCATCACCGTAACAAAGTCCTTTGCAAGCGCCGCACGTATCCGCGACGTGCTCGAGCTCGACACAAACACCGTTTATTCCGACGACAAGAAAATCTACAATACCCACGCCGTCGAGTTCGACCGCGTTTCCATGCACTATAACGAAGGCGCGAAGGACGCGCTCGAAAACATCAGCTTCACCGCCGAGCCGGGCGAGATCATCGGCGTTATCGGCGGCACAGGCAGCGGCAAAACGACGCTTGTGGGGCTTATTCCCCGCTTCTACGATGCGTCCTCCGGCACCATCCGCGTGGACGGCCGCAACGTGAATTCCTATTCGCTTGAAGAACTGCGCGAAAAGGTGCACGTCGTATTGCAGCGCGCGGTCTTGTTTCGCGGCACGCTGCGCGAAAACCTGCTTTGGGGCAATAAAAATGCCAACGACGAAGAGATGCAGGCAGCCGTAAAGGCTGCGCAGGCCGCAGACTTCGTACAGAGTAAGGGCGGGCTCGATATGAAGATTACCGCCGAAGGCCGCAACCTTTCGGGCGGACAGCGCCAGCGCCTTTCCATTGCCCGCGCACTTGTGGGTAATCCCGAGATCCTCATTCTGGACGACTCCGCTTCCGCGCTCGACTATGTGACCGAAAAGGCACTGCGCGGCGCGCTTTCCGCACTGCCGAATAAGCCGACGGTGTTCATCGTCTCGCAGCGCACATCTTCGCTGCGGCACGCGGATAAGATTCTCGTCTTAGACAACGGCGCGCTTGTCGGATGCGGCACACACGATGCGCTCCTTGAGAACTGCTCCGTGTACCGCGAGATCTATGACTCTCAGTTTGGCGGAAAGGAGGCAGCTGCGAAATGAGCAAGATAAATAACAAAAACAGTACCATTAAACGTGTTCTTTTGCAAATCCGTCCGTATCTGCCGACCATCATTTTGTTGCTTGCACTTGCCGTAGTCAGCGTGCTGTGCTCGCTGTACATCCCGGTGCTCGTCGGCGAGGCCATCGACGCCATCATCGGCAAGGAACAGGTCAACTTTGCCGTTATCCTGCCTAAGCTCTTCACCTGCGCGGTGCTCATCGGCTGCGCGGCGCTCGCCCAGTGGCTGATAAATGTCTGCGGCAACAAGGTCACGTACAACACCATCCGCGATATGCGCGAGGCAGCCTTTAAAAAAATTCACCGTCTGCCGTTTTCTTACCTCGACGCACACGAAACCGGCGACATCGTTTCCCGCATCATTGCCGATGTTGATCAGTTTGCAGACGGCCTTTTGATGGGCTTCTCACAGCTGTTTACCGGCGTTGTGACGATCATCGGCACCATCGGCTTCATGCTTTCCGTCAACGTTTGGACAACGCTTGTCGTGGTACTTGTCACGCCGCTTTCCATTTTGGTGGCGCGCTTCATCGCAAAGAAAACGTTCGCCATGTTCCGCTTACAGTCCGAAACTCGCGGCCGCCAGACGGCATTCATCAATGAGATGATCACGAACCAGAAGGTCGTGCGCGCATACGGACACGAAGACGAGAACATGGAGAAATTCGACACCATCAACGAAGAGCTGCGCCGCCACACATTAAAGGCGACATTCTTCTCCTCCATCACAAACCCCGCCACGCGCTTTGTAAACTCCGTTGTGTACGCGGCGGTCGCGCTCATCGGCGCTTTTCTGGCCGTGACCGGACAGGGCTTCACCATTGGTATGCTCTCCTGCTTTTTGAGCTACGCAAACCAGTACACGAAGCCGTTTAACGAGATTTCCGGCGTTATCACCGAGCTTCAGAACGCGCTCGCCTGCGCAGACCGCCTGCTTGAATTCCTCGACAGCGAAGAAATGTCTGCCGACCCCGAACTGCTGCCGGAGCACAGCGAGACCGCAAAAGGACAGGTCACGTTCGATAACGTTTGCTTCTCCTATACAAAAGACCGCCCGCTCATTCGCAATTTCAGCTTGGATGTACCGGCAGGCTGCCGCGTCGCCATTGTAGGCCCGACGGGCTGCGGCAAAACGACGATGATCAATCTTCTCATGCGCTTCTACGACCCGGACAGCGGCAGCATCAGCGTGGACGGCACGAATACGCAGACGATCCCGCGCCGCGCACTGCGCCGTAACTTCGGCATGGTCCTGCAGGAAACATGGCTGAAAACCGGCACTGTGCTCGATAACATCCGCATGGGCCGCCCGGACGCTTCCGAAGAAGACGTTATCGCCGCCGCAAAGGCCGCGCACGCACATAGTTTTATTGAGCAGCTGCCGAACGGCTACTATACGCAGATTGGCGAAGACGGCGGCAGCCTTTCCGCCGGACAGAAACAGCTTTTGTGCATCTCGCGCATCATGTTGACGCTGCCTCCTATGCTGATTCTGGACGAAGCGACGTCTTCCATCGATACACGTACCGAGCTGCGCATTCAGCGCGCGTTTGCCAAGCTGATGCGCGGACGCACCTCGTTCGTCGTCGCACACCGCTTGTCGACCATCAAGGAATCTGATGTTATTCTCGTCATGCGCGACGGTAACATCGTAGAGCAGGGCGACCACGAATCTCTGCTTGCGAAAAACGGCTTCTACGCCGAGCTGTACCGCAGCCAGTTTACGGATGAGGAACAGCCGGTGGGTTAACGCACAAAAATGCAGCCTTCTCTATTCGAGAGAGCTGCATTTTTTATTTTCTGCCATACCGCACAAAGCTGCGTTTTGCACTTTGTGCGGTATTTTTTGAATATCAATATAGTGGAAGTTTTAGTCAATGCGTTTGAGGAAATCAAACGGCAAAACGATTATGATAAAGATATAGGCGAACCTTGCCCGGACTGCGCATGCGCAAACTGCGTGCGGAACGCCTTCGGTGCACAGCCGTAGCGCTCCGTAAATAAGCGGTAAAACCGGCTTAAGCTGTTAAAGCCGCATGCACCGCAGATTTCAATGACGGGCATGTCTCCCTGCAAAAGCAGCTGCGCCGCCAAAGACAATCGCTTGCCGTTGATGTACTCCGTCGGCGTCATGCCGATGTAGCGGCGAAACGACCGCGTAAGGTGCTCCTGCGACATATTTGCAAGCGCCAAAAGACACGGAAGACCTGTGATGTAATTTTCGCGCCGCTCCATTTTTTCAAGCAGCTCCGAAAACCACGCGGGCAAAATCGCTTCCGGCGCGGGTGCTGTAAGAAACAGCTGCACCAAATACGGAAACAGGCTTAAAATGTAGCGGCATGCCGTTTCGTTATCGGCAAAGCGGTTCGTGTTCAAAAGCTTTTCCTGCACATCCGTTAAGGTGTGGCCGGAAAGCACACAATGTAACGGCAGCTCCGGCGTATCAAATATGGCGCGGTCAAGCCGCAAATAATCGCACAAGCGCTCAAATACCGTGCGCGGAATACCGATATCGAGCAGCTCGAAATCCGCGTTGTTGAAAAAATCATAGCGGTGCACGTCCCTCGGGCGCATCAAAACGAACGAGCCCTCGGAAAGCAGCTGCGAGCGTCCATTCACGGCGTGGATGGCCCCGCCGTGCGAGACGAGAAACAGCTCGTAAAAATCATGCGTGTGAATTTTATACGTCGCCGGCACACCGCACTGGTGCAGAACGCGCGCACCCTCACCGGTGTGCAGATTTTCTTCGGAAAAATGCAGAAGTTCAACGTCGCTCATTCCGGTACCCCCTTTCTTCTGCTATTATAACGCGTCAAAAAAACGGAATCAAGAAATTTTAAATATAAATTGGGGAGGATAACGGTATGTTCAAGACCGATGTTCAAAAACTGCGCAATGCGTTGGAATTCACGCGCGTTTACAAAGAGAACGCAAACGACATTTACCTGCGTGAAGCCGTCTGCATGGATTTTCAGCTTCGTCATATCTTAGTGCCGATGGATGAAAACGACGGCATCGCGGGCCGCTATGAGCACGACTTTGTGGGCTTTTCCTCGCAGGTCGGCGGCATTTACACGTATTACTTTAACGAGCATGAATTTTTGAACGCATACATGGCTTGTAAGCAAAACGGTGAGATCACCGCTGCGGAGGACTACGCTTTGCAGGCTGTGCAGGCCTATTGGCACGAGGAAAACACCGCGCGCAAGGTTGAATTGGAATTTTCGAAGCGCTACGGCTATGTGCCGCCGAAAGCTTTTCCCGGTGCGGGCGTGGGCAACTGCGACTGCCGCGTGGCAGGTACAAACCTCGATTTTGAAAAGCTCATCCGTCTCGGCTTTGACGGGCTCGATCAGGAGATCGACCGTGCGGCGGAAGTGAACGGCGCGTCTTCGTTCTACACGGCTTTAAAGCTGTGGATTGAAAGCTTGCGCGGCGCATGCGAGCGTTACCGCGAACAGGCATTGGAGCTTGCCGAAAAAGCAGAGACCGAAGAAGCCAAAACGCGCTTTACAAAGCTTGCCGAAGCACTTTTAAACATTCAGCACAGCACACCGAAGACGTTCCTTGAGGGCGTGCAGCTGATGTGGATCTACGCTGTCAGCAGCGACATTATGAATTACAGCCGCATGGACGATTACCTTGGGCCGCTCTACGCCGCGGATATCGACGCGGGGCGCATCACGGAAGAAGAAGCCGTGCAGACCGTGCTGTATCTCTATAAGCACTTTAAAGAGATTAACAAGATCCATGACTGCCGCGTAATCATCGGCGGCGTGGGCAGAAAGCACCAGAAGGAAGCCGACCGCCTCGCCATCGTCATCATGGAAGCTTCCCGCCGCTTCCGCGAGACTGTGCCGCAGCTCACCCTGCGCTATTACAGCGACATGGACGAGACCGTTTTCCGCAAGGCGATGGAAGTGAATGCGGAGGGCACTACGTTCCCGATTATTTACTCCGATGAGACGAATGTACCGGCTGTGGAAAAGGTCTTTGGCGTTTCGCATGAGGAAGCCGAGCAATATGTGCCGTTCGGCTGCGGCGAATACGTCATGGTCGGTTACAGCGTAGGCACACCGAACAACGGCATCAACGTGCTGAAAGCGCTGGAAATTGCGCTGCACAACGGCCTTGATTTCTACCAGAACGTTTCCTGCGGCGAAAAGACCGGCGACCCGGCGCAGTTTGATACCTTTGAAAAGCTGTATGACGCCGTGCTTGCACAGCTCAAGCCGACCATTGACCGCTTTGCTGTACACAAATACCTCAACTATAAAATTGCAGGCGAAAACGCGCCGTATTTGCACCTCAGCCTGCTTTTGAACGACTGCATCGCGCGCGGCAAGGCGACGTTTGAAGGCGGCGTGCGTTACCTGAATGCTTCCAGCGAAATGTTCGGCATCATCAGCTGTGCAGACAGCCTGACGGCCATCAAAACGCTCGTTTACGACGAGAAGAAGCTCACTTTGCCGGAGCTCATCGATGTGCTGGATCACGATTTTGAGGGGCACGACGATATTCGCCGCATGTGCCTTTCCGCACCGAAATACGGCAACGACGACGACACGGCTGACGACATCGCAACGCGCCTTTTCACCGATATTGCCGACCTTACCATGGCGGCAGGTAAAGCTGCGGGGCTTGACCACTACAATATTGTCAGCGTCAACAACTCCATGAGCGCAGAATGGGGTAACTTCTGTGCGGCGTCTGCCTGCGGCAGAAAGGCCGGCAGCCCCATGGCAAACGCCAACGGCGCTTCCATCGGCGCAGATAAGTGCGGCATTACGGCGCTGCTCAACTCCATGTCGAAGTTTGACAATACAAAGCACGTGGGCGTTATCAACAATGTGCGCTTCACAAAGGAGCTCTTCAAGGGCTCTATGGATAAAGTAGAAGCCGTCTTGAAGGCGTTTTACGACAACGACGGCGTGCAGACGAACCTGTGCGTCATCGGCAAGGATGACCTTGAAAACGCCATGGTGCACCCGGAAAACTACCAGAACCTCCTCGTGCGTATCGGCGGCTTCTCCGCGAGATTCGTCACACTGAATCCTATTGTGCAGCGCGAGATTATTGAGCGTACGACCTACGGCGCGTAAGCGGAGGCCGATATGCGGGATCTTATTTTTGATATTCAACGTTTTTGCGTGTATGACGGGCCGGGCATTCGCACCACCGTGTTTTTCAAAGGGTGCAACATGCACTGTGCGTGGTGCCACAATCCGGAAAGCTTTTCAACCGATGCCGAGCTCTTGTTTCGCCACGAAAAATGCACGCCCTGCGGGGCATGCACTGCGGTATGTCCGAACGGAGCGCATGAAATAAAAGCAGACGGCACACATGTTTTTGACCGTGCAAAATGCGCGGCGTGCGGCAAATGTGCCGAAGTATGTCCGAACGATGTCCTGGAGCTTTCCGGGCGCGAAATGACGGTGGAAGCCGTGATGAAGCAGATCGACAAGGACGCAAAATATTACCGCTCGTCAAAAGGCGGCGTCACCTTTTCGGGCGGCGAGGCTTCTTTGCACTTTGAACTCCTGAAAAAGCTGCTTACAGCCTGCCGCGAAAAAGGGTACCACACCGCGCTGGAGACAAACGGTTTGATCTCTGCCGCACATTTAAAAGAACTGATACCGCTCACCGATCTTTTTCTGTTCGATTTTAAGCACAGCGACCCCGATGCCCTCAAAAAATGGGCAAGCGCGCCGCTTGCGCCGATCCTCGAGTCCCTGGCAGCCCTTGAGGACGCGCATGCGCATGTGTGGTTGCGCTGTCCGGTCATTCCGGGCGTGAACGACACGGACGCGCACTTTGTGAGGCGATTTGTGCGCTCAAGCATCAATATACCTGTATTGAAAAGGCCGAGATCATGGCATACCATGACATCGGCAAAACGAAATGGGACGCGCTGGGGATACCGTATTCGCTCGCCGCGCTGAAGACCGTTTCGCCGGAACAGAAACATATTTGGGAGACTAAAATAGCCGATTAGCGGCACTTTTGGGGATAAGAGAGGGAACGCTTCGTTCCCTCTCTTTGCTTTATCTCCCACATTTTTTCTAAACATTTGACAGATTTCCCGGAATATTGTATGCTATGGAAAACACCGCAAATTTTCCCTGCGGGACCACAAACATTAGGAGGTCACTTATGTTTTGTATATACTGCGGCGCCACCTTGCCGGAGGGCGCGAAAAAATGCACACTCTGCGGCAACCCCGTTTTGCGCCCGCCGGAAGCCACTGCACAACCCGTAAGCGAACCGGAGTCGGAATCTGCCCCCGCATCGGAAACGCCCACGGAGCCTGCCGTGGAAGACATCTCCTCAAATTCGACAGAGAGCCTCTCCGAAGCGGAACCGACACCCGAAGCTGAAGATACCCCTTCAAACAGTCCGGACAGCGAAGATATTTACAACCATTCCCCGATGGACTTCACGGAGGATATTTCCTCCGGCGATGCGCTCGGCGACAAACCCGAAGGCATGGAGCACGAGGGCACATTCACCGTTTCCCCCACCCCGGAGGAAATTTCAGGGCCGGAGCCGCGCGTGCAACCCATAGAATATACGTATAACGACGGCTACGCCTATGAAGAATACGACGAAAAGCCGAAGAAAAAGCGTTCTTTTAAATGGCTTTTCATCGTGCTGCCCATTCTTATCGCCATCGGCGCTACAATCGGCGGCATTTTCTGGTGGTACAATGCACCCATGCAAAAGCTCACCCGCGCGCTTGACGCTTACGATTATTCCGCTGCGGCGCAGGTACTTCCCACGCTTTCAAAGGACGAACTCGCTTCGGTCTCCGACCAAATGCAGGAATATGCCCAGACGGTCATCGACCGATACAATAAAAACGAAGCGAACTACGACAGCTCCTATGAGCTGCTCGACCGCCTGCAAAAGCTGTTCCCGAACATCGGTCTCGACGATCAGCTCGACGGCATTCAATCGCTGAAAGACTCCAAAGAGGCCTACAAAAACGGCAAAAGCCTGCAGGCACAGGGCGAAGACGGCCGCGCCATTACGGAATATCAGAAGGTCATTCACGCCGATGTGAACCACGACGACGCGCAGACGCAAATTCAAAACATCCGCACCGCGTACAAAGAAAAAGTGTTAAGCGATGCGCAGAGCCGCGCGGACGAGAAAGATTTCCTCGGTGCCGAAGCCATTTTGATGAACAGCGCCGATATCCTCGGCGATGATAAAGACATCCAGGCTAAGCTGGAAGAGATTAAGGACGCAGAGCTCAACAACTACGTGGAAACGCTGCTCAGCACCGCCAAAACGCTCGCGGATGACGGCGACCTGCCCGGCGCTGTTAACGTGCTGCAGGACGCCACACGCAACGACAAGCGCATCGACGCGCAGATTGCCACCTACAAAAACCAGTATAAGCAAAAAGTTCTCGATGCTGCCGCAAAGCAGGCCGGTGAAAGCCGCTATTATGACGCGGTGGAAACGCTGCAAAACGCCGATGACATCCTCTCCGGCGACAACGACATTGCGGCAAAAATCGAAGAATACAGGGCGCTTTACCCCGTTTCGCTGACAGATCTTTCTCCAAGCGGCGGCGAAGATTGCAGCCAGAACTGGACAGCCTATGACGCAAACGGCAATGCGTACAGCAACGGCCTTAACTTCTCGCTGTACCCTGTCATCGCAAAAACCGTCTACACCGAATACGCCCCGAACGGACAATATAAGCGCCTGACGGGAACATGGGTCGTGGAGGGCGATACCTCCGATGATTTTATCGGCACGGTTCGCATTTATGTGGACGGCAATTTGCAGTATGAAGTTTCCTCGCTCACGGTGAACAGCCCCGCAAGCGCACTGAGCCTGAGCATTTCCGACGCTTCCACCGTTCGCATTGAAGTGAAGGGCGAGTTCGCCTCGCTGCGTGCCGTCGGTTATCTGTACCTTGCAGATGCGAAATTTGAAAACTAAACCGCTATAAAAAGAGATACCGCACAGGGTAAACTCACCTTGTGCGGTATTCTTTTGCGCAAAGCCTGCCGTGCGGTCTATGCGCGTGCAGCTGATCCTTCCACAATACAGAAAAACTCTGTGGAAAACACAACGCGCATAAGAAACGGGATGTCCCTTTTTGGGGGACATCCCGTCTTACTTTGGCTTACGCCTTATGCTTT
Organism: Hominenteromicrobium mulieris; assembly: GCF_046197855.1. GTDB lineage: Bacteria > Bacillota > Clostridia > Oscillospirales > Acutalibacteraceae > Hominenteromicrobium > Hominenteromicrobium mulieris. Next base: position 3,048,182 of record NZ_CP173188.1, read on the forward strand.
TGTTCCATCACGCGTTTGCTGCGTTCTCGTCTTCGTCGTTTTCGTCCTTCCTCTTTTTGCAGAGGACCATAACAACGACCTGTACCAGCGCGATTACAACATGGAGGATTGTCCACTTGTCGACGAAGATCATCGGCAGGGTCATGTCTTCGGTGAAGATGAAGACGATGATGGCAATCAGAGCCGGGATGATGCTGATGAGTCTCCAAAGGCCCTTCTTGTTCTTTTCGTACTCCATAACCTCTTTGCCGTTCTCATCGAGAACCACGTTGCCGTCTTCGTCTTCCAACGCCTTCTTTTTCTTGCCGATATAGCCGATGAGAAGGAGGATGGAAAGGAGGGTCGTCACGATGGTGAGGATCAGGTTGATGAGTGCCCAAGCGCCCGTGCCGAGACCTGCGAGCGGCGTTGCGTTATCTGCGATATCTTCACCGTTTGCAAGCGGTGTTTCGTTATCGTTGATCGTTTCGCCTATTTCGCCGTCATTATTGCCATCGCCTTTTCCGCCGTTATCGCTCGGCGTTGTGGAAGGTGTGGCAGTCGGTTTCGGGGTGGGTGTTGCAACCGTAGCCGGAACGACCGGAGCTACCGGCGTCGGAGTAGGTGTTGCCGGGTTCGGATTCGGGTTCGGATTTGGAGCCGGAGTAGGTGTAGACTCTTCTGTCGGAACCGGAGTAGGTGTAGACTCTTCTGTCGGAGCCGGTGTAGGTGTAGGCTCTTCTGTCGGAGCCGGAGTGGGTGTAGGCTCTTCTGTCGGAGCCGGAGTAGGTGTAGGCTCTTCTGTCGGAGCCGGCGTAGGTGTAGGCTCTTCTGTCGGAGCGGGTGTAGGTGTAGGTTCTTCCGACGGAGCCGGTGTAGGTGTCGGCTCTTCCGACGGAATCGGGGTCGGCGTGGGATTTGCTTCCCAAACAGCCTTCAGCACAACGTCCTTAGCCGGCATCGTGAACGCATCGTTCTCGATCGTAACCTCTTCGCTTCTCCAACCCGAGAACTTATAGCCCTCTCTGGTCGGGACCGTCTTTATAACCTCTACTGTTGCTTTGTACTCGTACTTGAACTCGTTGGTCGCTTCAGTCCACTCGCCGCCGTTGAGGTCGTACGTTACATTGTACTTGTTCGTGGTCTTCTCATACACTGCTACGTAAGTCTGGTTGCCCTTAACTTCCGTGTAGTCCTTATCCCAGCCCTTGAACGTGTACGTATACTGTGCATCTGCCGCCTTCGTCGGTTCAACACCTTCGAACTTCGGTATTGCTCCGTACTCGTAGTCCTTCTGGTCGATGAGCGTCGTTCCGTCTTCATCTACCCACTTTACTGTGTACTTGTTCGTGGTCTTCTCATACACTGCTACGTAAGTCTGGTTGCCCTTAACTTCCGTGTAGTCCTTATCCCAGCCCTTGAACGTGTACGTATACTGTGCATCTGCCGCCTTCGTCGGTTCAACACCTTCGAACTTCGGTATTGCTCCGTACTCGTAATCCTTCTGGTCGATGAGCGTCGTTCCGTCTTCATCTACCCACTTTACTGTGTACTTGTTCGTGGTCTTCTCATACACTGCTACGTAAGTCTGGTTGCCCTTAACTTCCGTGTAGTCCTTATCCCAGCCCTTGAACGTGTACGTATACTGTGCATCTGCCGCCTTCGTCGGTTCAACACCTTCGAACTTCGGTATTGCTCCGTACTCGTAGTCCTTCTGGTCGATGAGCGTCGTTCCGTCTTCATCTACCCACTTTACTGTGTACTTGTTCGTGGTCTTCTCATACACTGCCACGTAAGTCTGGTTGCCCTTAACTTCCGTGTAGTCCTTATCCCAGCCCTTGAACGTGTACGTATACTGTGCATCTGCCGCCTTCGTCGGTTCAACACCTTCGAACTTCGGTATTGCTCCGTACTCGTAATCCTTCTGGTCGATGAGCGTCGTTCCGTCTTCATCTACCCACTTTACTGTGTACTTGTTCGTGGTCTTCTCATACACTGCTACGTAAGTCTGGTTGCCCTTAACTTCCGTGTAGTCCTTATCCCAGCCCTTGAACGTGTACGTATACTGTGCATCTGCCGCCTTCGTCGGTTCAACACCTTCGAACTTCGGTATTGCTCCGTACTCGTAGTCCTTCTGGTCGATGAGCGTCGTTCCGTCTTCATCTACCCACTTTACTGTGTACTTGTTCGTGGTCTTCTCATACACTGCCACGTAAGTCTGGTTGCCCTTAACTTCCGTGTAGTCCTTATCCCAGCCCTTGAACGTGTACGTATACTGTGCATCTGCCGCCTTCGTCGGTTCAACACCTTCGAACTTCGGTATTGCTCCGTACTCGTAATCCTTCTGGTCGATGAGCGTCGTTCCGTCTTCATCTACCCACTTTACTGTGTACTTGTTCGTGGTCTTCTCATACACTGCCACGTAAGTCTGGTTGCCCTTGACTTCCGTGTAGTCCTTATCCCAACCCTTGAACGTGTACGTATACTGTGCATCTGCCGCCTTCGTCGGTTCAACACCTTCGAACTTCGGCATTGCTCCGTATTCGTAATCCTTCTGGTCGATGAGCGTCGTTCCGTCTTCATCTACCCACGTTACCGTGTACGTCTTCACCTGCCAAACCGCATAGAGATCGTTATCGCCGTTAGCGTCGACAAAGACCGTAGCGCCTACTTTGTATGTAACCGTATTGCTGTCCGGCGTGGTTGCCCAGCCGAGGAACTTGTAGCCTGTGGGAGCGGTGAAGCCGACATAGTCACGCGATCTTACGGTTGCGGTCGTATTCTTCGGGTGATTACCATCCTTAAAGGTAGCGTTATTGTAGTTGCCATCTTTATCTGTGAAATTATAATGATACGTAATCGTCACGGTTTGGGGCTTAATGGTGTAGACTGCCCTCAACGTGATGTTCTTTGTGACGGTAATCTTATCGCCCGGGTAGATGAGCTTGCCTTCCATTTCCCAAGCACGGAAGTTTTCGGAATTTTCCGGCGAAAGTACGCGGGCGGAGCTGCCGTTTACATACTTCTGGTTATCCATTTTTACATTCGTACCCTCAACGTATGTGACCGTGAAGCCATCCTTTGCGGAGGGGAAGAACGGGGAAATCGTAACGGAGCTGTAAAGCTCGGTATCTACATTGAACAGCGCGCCGTTGGAATCAATCCAAGCGGAGGGCTGTTCCTCCTTGAACTTTTCAAGCAGTGCCTTAAAATCTTTGGAATCCGAAAGTTTTTTGCCGTACTCAACATTGATCGTTCTTACTTCGCCGTCCGCAGAGGCCGTCAGGTAAACCTTAGCTTCAATAACCGGCGCCTGCCACTTTGCGTAGAGCGTAATGTTCTGTGCGGGCATCGTCTTGCCGTCGAAGACATATGCCGTGCCTGCGCAAAGCTCGTTATCATACCAGCCTGCAAACGTAAAGTTTGCGGGTACACCAGCCGGTTTTTCAGGTGCGTAGTTGACATTGGAAATATCCTGCTGATACTTGAGCTTAACTTCGCTATCCTTTGTACCTTTATTCATGAAAACGATACTATAGGAATTACGGGTATAGTAGAATCTTGCGTTGTTGTAACTACGTCCATTTTGCGTACCACTACTGTACGTAAAGCCAGTAATTGGATACTTATCTTCTTTTGATACTGTATAACCTCTACCAGGACTTGTATCGTGGTGATCTTCTTTATAGGTTACTCCACCGACAGTAGTTGTTCCCTTTTCGCCCGGCAGAACTTCTACATAATAGTATGCAGTCTCACTGCCTCTACCGGTTTTAGGGCCATAGAAAGTCGCACCATTCAATGGCATGGTATTAATATTGACCTGATAGGTACTACCGCCATCACTTGTGCTCCATGTGTTGCTGCCATTGTAAGTAGGCCACTTCTTACTGATGTTCGCGCCATATTTTGCCGTAATTTTAAGACTTGTATACTCCTGAGAAGGAGAATATTCCCAGCCCCAACCACTACTATAACTGTAGAACTTAACGTCGTAAATATTTCTCTTATAATAAACGTTTACGATTGTGGAACCGTCACCGGCAATGGTCTTCTGCTCAATCTTCTGTGCAGTAAAGCCCTGATAATCTTCATCTTTGCTGCTTTTTGCAGTGGCAGCTGTCTTTGCGCCAGTAGTGCCAGATTTTATTTCGATATCCTTTGAGGAATACTCGTTATCATCTGCATTTTCCTGCCAATGGATAACGGTGTATTCCGTTTTGGAATTGGTTTTCCAGCGTGCGGTGACGGTTGCTTCTGCGGAAACAGATGTTACTTTCTGACCATCGATATACCAACCGTCGAACGTGTAACCGCTGCGGGTGGGTGTGACCGCGCTCAGGTCAAGCGGCGCTCCCATCTGGAACTTCGGCGCCACGTAGTCGCCGCCGTCGGTATTGAACGTGACCCAGAAACCGGTTTTAACTACCGGGTAAACGTATGTAACGCCGGCTGCAAATGTGATGGTTTCGGGGGTATCGCTGCCCTGCGTGGTGCTCCAGCCGACAACGCCTTTATCTTTGCTCATGGTGAGCTCGACTTTTGCGGTCGCGGCGTTCAGAACGTCTTCGCCGACCGTTTCACCGGCTGTGCCCGCGGCGGTGTGGTAAACCACGGTATCGCCGTCTTCATCCAAGAAGTACACGTAGCTGTACTCCTCAAACTTCGCCGTAACGGTCACTTCCTTGCCGCTGACAGTCGCGACTTCGCCGAAGCTTAACGGGGTCTCACCGACATACCACCCAACAAAGCGTGCGTTTTCCTTTGTCGGTGCAGTCGGCTCGAGGAGCTCTTCGCCTGCGGCGACGGTCTGCTGCCACTCGGTCAGCTCCGTGCCGTCTGCATCATAGAAACGGTAGGTATCGACCTTAGGCTTCTCGTCGTCCGGACGCAGCATAGTCAATGCAATGCCCGTTTCCGCACTCTGTTTCGCAGGTGCAGTTTCCTCTGCACCTGCGGCGGGGGTCGCCTGTGCTTCCACTTCAACGGGAGCCGGGGTCTCTACCGGGGCGGGAGTGGATGTCTCCTCCGGAGCGGGAGTGGCTGTCTCCTCCGGAGCTGCGGTCTCCTCGGGCGCGGGCGTCTCGTCAACGACCGACGTTCCCCCCTGCATAACATCCCCTGTTGCAGTGTAGGTGTTTGTTTCCTCATCACTCATTGCAAACGCGCCCGTAGGACATGCCGAAACCAGCATACATGCGCTCAGCAACACGGCGATGATCTTCTTTTTCATAGTGTTTTCCTCCAATCCTGTGATTTGTCCGTTTTATAACAAATATGGATTCCTAAATTGATGTGTGTTACTGTGCCAAAACCGTTTCCATTTGGATGAGCAGCTCCAGCACACTGCGAAACGCGGCCTCTTTGCCGCCTTTTGTCCACCGCAGTCTCCCCTGCCAGCTGTAATTCTGGCGGAACAGGATGTCCAGTTCAAACGTGGGTGTTTCCGTACATTTTATGGGAGAAGCTTTCGGTGCGCCGCCTGTATCCAGCTGCTCTTCCAAAAGCAGGATCAGGCGTGAAAGACTTCGGAATAGGGTTTCCTCCGGGAGCGTCCCGCCGGAGACCCTGCCGCGGATGACACCGTCCTCCGCTTCATCCACAAAGATACGGAAGGTCTCTGTGCCGATCGGTAGCATACGATTTTCTTTCACCTAACCCCTCCCTTTTGTATTTTGTGATTTTATTTTACACGAAGGTGCTATGAGAACGCTATGATTAAGAAGTTTTTACCATAGAAAAACGACCCATTTTCTCATAAAAAGAGAAAATAGGTCGTAGTTTTTTTGTTAATTATGTTGTGTCAACCGGTTTAATTTTTTCAGGTGACGGTTTTAGGCCTTTCGGCGCTCCGTTTTCTCCGTTGCTTTTTCTTCTGCGCTCATATGTATGTGGCGCAGGTCGAGCGATTTAAAGGTGTAGGCCGCACCGCTTTTCGGGTATTCCTTTTGGAACCGATTGAACACACGGCGGGAAACGAGCCCGCCGTTTTCGCCGGTCGCCCCCGGCAGCAGCACCCAAAACTGGTTTGCGCCCACCTTTGTGAACGGGTCGCCCGCGCGCAGTTCGTTTAAAAGCGTTGCCTCCATCTGCTTCATATATACGGCGCGCTTTTCCGGGTCTACCGAGCGGTTTGCAAGCCGCACAGTCATCAACGCCGCAGGGGTATCGTTTCGGCGCATCTCGCGCACCTGCAGATTTACAATCTCGCGGAAAACGTTGTTATCGCAGCAAAACGCACCGGTTTCCTGTTCTTTTTCAAGCAGGAACGTTTGAATATCGTCTTCACTCGTCTCGCTGCCGTAAAGCTCCTGCACCGCAAGCGCCTTCTGCGCCTCCAGCTCCGCCGAAGGCGAAACACCGTAGACCTCCCGGTACAGCGAAGCGATGTAATCATAGTGTTCCAGCGCTTTTTTCGGGTTTTTGTTTTTTATGAGCGCCTGCATTAAAAACACGCTGAATTCCTCTGCGGCGGGATCTAAACGGATAACGCCCGTGCAGAGCTTTTCCGCATCCGTAATGCGTCCGAGTTTCAAAAGGCGATCCACCGCCGCGCGACATAGGCGCGTATAAAGCGAGCGGTAATACGTGTTGAGGTTGATGCACCAGAACTCCGCTGCGCTTTCTGTAAGAAAATCACCGGTGTAAAGCGCCACGGCTTTCTGCGCCAGGGCAACCGATTTTTCCATATCTTCTTCGGCAAGCGCTGCCTTTGCAAGTGTTTCAAATTGCTCTACGTCAAGCTGCGTCTCGCGGTCCGGCGCCCAGCGATAATAGCCCTTTTCGTTATGGATGATAACCTTTGCGTGCGTAAAGCCGAGCTCTGCCAGCGCAGCCCTTGCGCGGCTGACATTATTTTGCAGCGTGCTTAACGGGTTATCGTTTTCGGCTTCCGGCCACAGCAGGTCAATGAGCTCCTGCGCGGAAACGCCGCGGTTTCTGTTCAGAATAAGGTATGCCGTAAGCGTCCACAATCTTCTGGAACGTCCCGTGAGGCTCACAGCGTGCGGAACCTCCATACCTTCCTGCTTTAAGGTAAACTTGCCGAACATGGTCACATTGATCTTCGGCACAACCTGTATCGTTTCACCGTTCTGTGCTTCACACGGCAGCCCGGTGGTTTCAATTTCTTTCGCTGTTCGACTCATGAACGGTTCATCTCCCTCTTTCAGAAATAACGGTTCAAAATATCACCCCGGCTATTGCGAAAAAATAATATTCCGAACTTGTTCTTTTCATAAAGTATAGCACGCTTTACGGTATTTGTAATCCACCGAAAGGTGGAAAATGCGATTTTTCTCATAAGTATTTACTTTTTTGTCAGAGAAAATACCTTTTTTGGCGAAAGGTCACGCTAAAAACTGTGACTTAAAGTAATTGCAGACGTTTTTGCATTGTCTCATAGTTCGTGCAGTAGTAAAGCGCCGTCTCCTCTGTGATGCGCTTTTGCCGTACAAGATCCGCAAGCGCCATGTCCATGGTGCGCATGCCCTGCGCCGCGCCGGAAGCGATGGCGGCATCGAGCTGATGCGTTTTGCTTTCGCGGATCATATTGCGTATCGCGAGTGTGGAATACATGATTTCAAACACTGGGATGGGTGTGCCGTCTACGCCGGGCACGAGCTGCTGACTGATGACCGCCTGCAAAACCATGGAAAGCTGTAAGCGGATCTGCGCCTGCTGGTTCGGCGGAAATGCGTCGATGATGCGGTCAATCGTATTCGCCGCGCCGGTGGTGTGCAGGCTCGAAAGCAATAGCTGCCCCGTTTCGGCGGCAGTCATGGCGACCTCCATTGTCTCTTTGTCGCGCATTTCGCCGAGCAAAATCACGTCCGGGCTTTCGCGCAGCGCACTGCGCAAAGCGGCGACGTAGCTCGGGCAGTCGCAGCCGATCTCACGCTGGCTCACAATGCACTTATCATGGCGATGGATGTACTCTACCGGATCCTCGAGCGTCAGAATATGTCCCGTGCGCGTACGGTTGATCTCGTTGATGATACACGCGAGCGTTGTGGACTTACCGCTGCCCGCTGAGCCCGTAACAAGCACGATGCCTTTTTTCATCTGTGCCGCGCGCATGACCTCCGGCGGAATGTGCGCTTCTTCGGCCGTAGGCAGACCGAAGCGAATGACGCGCACCACGGCGGCAATGCTGCCGCGCTGGCGGAACAGATTCACACGGAAGCGTCCCGTACCGCTGAGCGAGAACGAAAAATCGTCATCGGTCGCACTGCCGTTTAAGCAGTGCGGCTCACGCGCGGCAAGACGATAGATTTCCGCTGCGAACGCTTCGGTCTTTTCGGGCGTGAAGGCGCCGTCCGCCGTTTCACGCTGCTGTTCGCCGCGCACTTTATACGTCAGCGGCAGGCCTGCCACCACGAAAATATCGGAAGCGCCGCGCTCCACGGCACTTTTCAAAATTTCAGTCATATTCATTGTACTCCGCCTTTCTTACCCGAGGTTCAGGGAGTCATCCGGCTGCCAGCGCGCTGTGCAGCGCCATTTTGCAATCTCATAGCTGCCGTTTATCTTATTTAAGCAGATCTCAAGCTGCATGTTGCCGCGCGTGATTTCCGTTTTGAGCGTGGTTTCGGTCTCTTCGGTGTTTTCCGGCAGATCTCCCGCGCCCTTTAAATACGCATCTGCTTCGGAAAGCCAGTCTTGACCGGCGTTTTCGCAGGCATACAGCACTTCCACGTGCTCGCCGTAGCGCTCTGCGGCACGGCGATCGGATACGGCAGAGGACACCGTAAGCACGCCGAAAATGGCGACGCACAGCACAACGACCGCGAACAGCACCGCGATGCTGCCGATGCGGAATCGATTTCGGCTCATGGCGTTCCCTCCTTCGGCTGGTAGCACCGTACATTCAGCGCATAAATTTCTTTATCCTGCTCCGCCGTGTACGCCGTGATTTTCCCGGCATACAATGCTCCCGTTTCGGTCTCGGCGGCGGTCACTTCGGTTTTTATATAATAGTAAGCGTCCGCTTCCGCACAGCTTGCCATATCTTTTGTGAAATATACTTTTTCGCCGTTTTCGGGGATCTCTCCCGCGCGAAACGCCTCTGCGGCGCTGCGGCACAGCGCAATGCCTGCGCTTTCCCTCGCCGCTTCATCGCTGATGACGGCCGCGCGCAGAAACACGCACGCAATGACACCGCAGCACGCGACAAATGCCAGAACAAACACAAGCAGCGGGGTCATAAAGCCCATGCGGTGGCGCGTTTCACTGCGTTTTTCCTCGTAATCTATCATGCCGCGCCACCTCCGTCACAATACGCGCCGGCGGTCATGCCGTCCGCAGTGATCGTTAAAAGCCCGTTTTCCGAAAGCTCGGCTTTAAACGTTTTAAGGTCGCACAGCTTTTCGGCGTTATCGGGGTCGATCTCCGCCGTGACCCGTGAAAACTCCGTGCGCAGCGCGTTTTCATATAAATAGATGCGCGTTTCGAAGTCGCTTTCCGGCTCGCGCAGGCACACCGCCGGGCCCTCCGGGCCGTCGATCAGACGGATGTTCCCTTTGCCGCCGCACGCTGCCGTTTGGCTTTGAATATACGAAAGCGCGCTGCGCTGTTTTGCGTGTGCGTCGCGGGCATCCATCGTATCGGAATACAGCCGCGCGCCCGCAAGCGTCAACACCAAAAGCGATGCGATGAGCAATGCATACAGCAGAAGCAGCATCAGAGAAGTGCTGTTTCTCTTTTTCGGTTCCGTCATGCGCCCTCCTTATTCCTCGCCGCGCACCAGCACCTGAACGGTCGGCAGCTGGTTATCGGCGAAAACCTCGTATGTCACGATGTATTCTTTCTTATTGACCGTAAGCCCGTAGTGCTTTTCCAAATATTCAAGGCTTTCCGGGTATGCGCCCTCTAAGGTGTAGCACTCCACGGCGCTGCGCAAAACGGCTTCACGCACGGCGGCACGGCCTGTTTCGCGGATATCCTCTTGAAAAACCGGCACGCACACCGCGGTAAAAATTACCGCAAGCACCAGAATAAGCCCGACCGCGAAAAGCCGGAAGCTTATTTTTCGATTCAAAATACCCATAACTTTTCCCTCAGATTGCGCTCAAAATGCCGAGCAAGGGCAGCATGACGCTTAAAAGCGTCAAACCGACAGACGCGGTGAGAAATCCGATCAAAATTGGCTCCGTGCGGTCGATGACGCTGCACAGCCCGTTTTCCGCCTCCTGCGCCGTGCGGCGCGCGAGGTTTTCCGTCACCTGCACGAGCTCGCCGCTCCGCGCACCGCCAAGCAGCATTTTGCCGTACATGGCGGGCAATATCTTTTGGTGCGCAAACGCCGTCGCAATGCCGACGCCCATCTGTGTTTCTTCACGGCATTTTTCAAGCGCTTCGTGCAGTTTTTTGTGGCGCGTCTGCTCGATGCACAGCGCAAGCGCACTGTCTTCATCCGTACCGCTCGCAAGCAAGGCGGAGAGCGTGTCCATCACCTCGGAGACCGCCAAAAGCCACGCGGCTTTGCGCGTGAAGCGGCTCGTTTCCATTGCATTTCTGAGCTTTTCCCGACCTTTATCGGAGCGCATACCAAACGCCAAAACGAGCAAAACGATGCCCAAAAGCCCCGCAAACACCAAGCTGATGCGCCCGATGAGCGTCGCCGCGAGCACATAGGCATAGGAAGATGAAAGCAGGCTGCCCGTTAAATTGTCGTACACGCGCTCAAACATGGGCAGCACGGCGAAAACGAGCACCGCCAGCACGCCGCACATCATCAGCATCAAAACGGCCGGGTATGTAAGGGTGCTGCGCAAACGGTCGTATAGCGCGCTTTGGCGGTCATAGTGGTCTGCAAGGCGGTCAAGCGCTTCGTCCAATCGGCCGGAAAGCTCTGCCGTACTAAAAACGCTCAAGGCGTATTCCGGGAAAACGCCGGTCTTTTCCGCCGCTGCCGAAAACGTCTCGCCCGCCGCAACCGAAAGGCTGATCTCGGTAGAAGCCTGCCGCAAGGCGGTGTCCATGCCGTCTTCCTCAAACAGGGAAGAAACCTCCGAAAGCGACGCGCCGGAGCGCAGCAGCATTGCAAGGCTGCTGCAAAATACGCTGAGCTGTTCCTGAGTCAAAAATTTTTCTGCCATGTTCCTCGTCCTTTCGCTTTTCCTTTAATAAGTGAACCGCGTTGTGTATTCCGAATCGTTTTGAATCTCCCCGGCGGGCATGCCGCCTGCGGCAAAGGTGATGTCCACCCGCTGCCACTCATCCGCTTTTGCGCGGATCTCCACGGTGATCCACCCCTCGCTTTCCACATAAAAGCTGTTCCACGCGTGGTAGGTCTCCTCACCCACATAACCCGTGATGAGCTTGCACGGAATGCCCTCGCTGCGCAGCATGGCGGCAGCAAGGCTTGCATAATCAAAGCATATGCCCTTGCCGGTCTTTAAGGTCTCATCCGGGGAGGGCAGGTAGCCGTTCTGCACAGTCGCCGCTTTTTCCGTATCGTATTGGATATTCTTCACCATGTAGTCATACACGGCGGCAGCAATGTCCGCATCGGTGGTGCAGTTTGCGGCCAGCTCTTTCACCTTTTTGATGCAATCGGAGCTTTTGTTGTAATTCACCATCTGGTTCGGGCGCAGGTACGGCTGAAATTCATCTTTCAGCGTCACGTCGCGGTCTTCGCTCCCGATGCATGCGTATTTGCTGTCGCCCACCTGCTCCATCAGGCGGAACGTGTATGTGCCGTTTCCCATATTGAGCGGGAAAAATGTCGCAGTGCCGTCGTTCGGCAAGTCATAGTTATATTTATCCTCGCCGCAGACAATCTGCATTTTTAATCGCGTATCGCTCTGCGCTTTTACGCCGATGATGCCGCCTTCAAGCTGGGAAAGGTCAATCTCTCCGCTGCCGAACGCGGTCGCTTCATCTTCGTTGAAGACGGAATCCCGAAAAGCGGGGACCTCGTAGGGCGCGGCGTTGCTGTCCGTGACATCGCCCGCCGCCGGCTTGGCGTCGTTTGATGCCGTGCCCCGCGCCGCACAGCCGCAAAGCAGCAAAATAAGCGCCAGCGCCGCCGCTAACAGCTGAATTTTTTCTTTCATGCCGCACCCCCTGTCTTTTCTGTGTATACTAATTATTATTTTATCTTGTTTTTGTCTTATACGCAAGCCCTGTGTAAAATTCTTCTGCATGGCTTTTTCCGTCGATTTTTTCAAAAAAATGCGCTTCAAACTATTGACATTATATATATAATGTTGTAGGTATAAATTTCACCGTTTTCTGAGAAATTCCCGCATATTTCGCGGTGTTTCTCAAAAAGCAGAAGGAGTAATTTAAATGAAGGAATTCATGTCTTTCCTGCTTTCTGCACTGCTCGTTCTCTCTCTTGCGGCGTGCGAAAGTAACGGCGGTGCCGGAAGCAACGATTCCGAAAGCAGTGTGAGCAGCACGGCTTCCTCCGAAGCAGAGTCCTCTGCGCCCTCACAACGTGGAACGAGATCACGAAATCCGATACCGTTACACTTGAGTTTTAAGCTTTAACCTGTATCCGAGCGCCTTGCGGCCGTTTACGCAGCTTGCCGGGCATTCTTTTTGTTTTTCCGAATTTTGGCGCAGGAGTTTTCCACGAACACATTGACAAACCGCGCAAAAAAACGTATGCTTATATATAGAGTTATATCTAACTTAGAAAGGAGCGCTTGCAGATGACGTACACCATTAAGGAAGCCTCGGACATCACGGGCATCCCGGCGACCACGCTGCGCTATTACGATAAAGAAGGCATCCTGCCGTTTTTGGAGCGAAAGGAATCCGGCCACAGAATGTTTTCCGAACAGGATCTTTCCATGCTGCGCATTATCGAATGTTTAAAATGCACAGGCATGTCCATTAAAGATATTCGCCAGTACGCGGTGTGGGCACAAATGGGTGACTCCACCCTGGAGCAGCGCTACAACCTGTTTCTTGAGCGCCGCGAGGCCGTTATGGCACAAATCAAGGAGCTTGAAGATCAGCTTAAAGTAATCGATTATAAGTGCAAATACTATGAGGAAGCCATTGCCGCCGGTACGGAAGACATTCACAAGCACAAAACAGGCCACTGCTGCGACGATGAAAAAGAAAACAAAGACGCGTAAGTTCCGCAAAAACCAAGGGCACGGAGTTTTAAAGCTCCGTGCCCTTTTGTTGTATAAGTCATAACCACACCTAAGAGGAGTGGTTATGACTTTTGCTTTATTTCCTTATTTTAGCCCTGCACAGACCACGTGATGCCCTGCGGGGTATCCTTTACAACGATATGGCGTGCGGCAAGCGCATCGCGAATCGCGTCGGCAGTTGCCCAGTCCTTTGCCTTTCTGGCTTCCGTGCGCTTTGCGATGAGCGCTTCGATCTCCGCGGCTTCCTCGGCGGTCATGCCCTCCGGCACAGCGGACTTCTGCGCATTCTGCTCCTCGCGCAGCGCCTTTGCAGCTTTCAGCAAGCCGAGGGACAACACTTCGTCAAACTCCTTGATGAGCGCAAGCTTGTCCGCGTCGGAAAGCTTGGCTTTCAGTACGTCGTACAGCGCTGTGAGTGCCAAGGACGTGTTGAGGTCGTTTTCCAGCGCCGCGCGGAACGAGGCACGCAGCGGCTCCATGGCGGCTTCGTCGTGCTCTCCCTCATTTTTCAGCGCTGCAATGCGGGAAACGAGCTTTTTGTACGCCGTGGCGGTGTTGTCAAGGCTCTCAAACGAGAACGTCAGCGGCTTTCTGTAATGGGACTGTAAGCAGAACATGCGGTATACAAGCGGCGCGTAGCCCTTTTCCTCAAGCAGCGAGACCGTGAGAAAATCGCCCTTTGATTTGCTCATTTTGCCGCGCGCGTCCAAAAGGTGCAGCACGTGGAACCAGTATTTGCACCACGGGTGGCCGAGATACGCTTCGCTCTGTGCAATCTCATTCGTGTGGTGCGGAAACGCGTTGTCGATGCCGCCGCAGTGAATGTCGAGGTATTCGCCGAGGTATTTGATGCTGATGCCGCTGCACTCGATGTGCCAGCCCGGGTAGCCCACGCCCCACGGGGAATCCCACTTGAGCTCCTGGTCGTCAAACTTCGACTTTGTAAACCACAGTACGAAGTCGCTCTTGGAGCGCTTGTTTTCGTCCTCTTCCACGCTGTCGCGCACGCCTACGGCGAGACTCTCTTCCTCCATGTTGCCGAAAACATAATAGTTTTCGAGCTTGGAGGTATCAAAATAGACGTTGCCGCCCGCGATATACGCATATCCCTTTTCAAGGAGCACCTCTACCATGTGGATAAACGTATCGATGCAGCTCGTCGCCGGAACGACGATCTCCGGGCGCTTGATGCCAAGCTTTTCGCAGTCATTGAAAAAAGCGTCGGTATAGAACTGCGCAATCTGCATGACGGTCTTGTGCTCGCGGCGCGCGCCCTTGAGCATCTTGTCTTCGCCGGTGTCGGCATCGCTGGAAAGGTGGCCGACGTCCGTGATGTTCATGGCGCGGGTCACGTCATAGCCGAGGTAGCGCAAGGCTTTTTCCAGCATATCCTCCATGATGTACGAGCGCAGGTTGCCGATGTGCGCATAGTGGTACACGGTTGGGCCGCAGGTGTACATTTTGACTTTGCCGGCTTCGTGCGGAATAAATTCTTCTTTTTTCTGTGTTCTTGTGTTATAGAGCTGCATACAGGTGCTTCCTTTCTGCTTATTCTTCCTTATTCTTCTCCGCTTTCTGTGCGGTCAGCTTGCTTTTTTCTCTGCGGCAGCTGTTCAGCTCGCCGTGCAGGCGCTCAATTTCAAGCCGCATGCGGCACATTTCCTGCGCCACCGGGTCGGCCACGTGGATCTGATCCAGCGTGCTGTTGTCCATCACACGCTTGCCGCCCACGCGCACGATGCGCGCCGGTACACCGACCGCCGTTGCGTTATCGGGCACGGCATCCAGCACCACGGCACCCGCCGCCACACGGGCGTTATCACCCACGCGGAACGGCCCCAGCACCTTTGCGCCCGCACCGACGAGCACGTCGTTTCCAAGCGTCGGGTGACGCTTGCCCTGGTCTTTGCCCGTGCCGCCGAGCGTCACACCCTGATACAGCGTGCAGTTGTCACCGATAACGGTAGTTTCGCCGATGACGACACCCATACCGTGGTCGATGAACAGATTTTTGCCGATCGTCGCGCCCGGGTGAATCTCTATACCCGTTTTGCGGCGCGCGCGCTGCGAGATATAGCGCGCGATAAATTTCATATTATGGCGGAAAAACCAGTTTGCCTTGCGGTAAGACCGCACCGCCTTGAAGCCGGAATACAGAAAATAAACCTCCGCACGGCTGCGGGCGGCAGGGTCGCGCGCCATCACGGCGTCCAGCTCTGCCTTTAACTTAGAAAACATGACGTAAATCTCTCCTTAAAAACAAAAAGCCCCGAGCGCACAACATAGGCGCTCGGGGGCGAAATGTACCAAAACATTCATGATACAATAAATCCGCGGTTCCACTCCGGTTTATCACTCAAACGGCGTAACGTGCCGTATCCGTATGCGGCTCACTTTCGCTCACCGCATCCGCTCGCGAATGCACTTCGCCCGGCTCTTTTCTGCGGCGGCTTTCAGCCCATGACCTCCGCTCTCTATCGACTGCCCCCGGGGTACTCGTTCGGTCTCAGCGTTTGCTTTATGACAGTATTTTAACACAGCCCCTTTAAAAACGCAAGCCCAAAGATCACCTCTCCGCGCCATTTTATGCGGCTTTTTTCTTTTGGTGATTTATAATGCACCTATTTTAACAAACTAAATATAAAATTATTGATTTTATGCCTAGATACAGTCTTGACATATGTTATAAACTATGTTAATATATTTTTGACATAAATTCTAAAAAAGGTGAGTCCAATGTCCAATGTATAAAACTGTGTATATTTATCAATAATCAAATTCAAATTGTTTATTGGGAATATCAAAGCAGACTCCTTCTGGAAGCATTTTGCTTTCACGTTATAAAAACCTCTAAAGCAATTTCTTCATGCTTCCTTTTGAAATTACTTGAAAACGAGGGCGAATTTAATATGTTTCATAAAAAAATCAGTTATTTTCTCGTTCTTACTTTTTGCTTTCTTTTATTTTTGCCGAGTTGTTCAAATAATGTCGATACACCTGAACAAAGCATTCAACGTGTTTTAACTACAATTTTCACCTGTCCAGACAATGAGGCAAAAGAATACGGTAAAATACTAAATAAAAACAAATATTCTTTAGAACAAGAAAACAGCCAAACGGAAATTGCAGAGGCAGAAAAACGTATGCAAGAACATCTATGCCAAAAATACAGCAAAGATGATTTTACAGAAGCCTATTATAATTCATTATTTAAGCATCTATATACAAGTCTCGCCTTTCCGACTATGTGCATTCTAAATGAAGCTGAAATATCGCCCATCTCCGTTACTGTGGAAAAAGATGCTACAACCAATATTTACCTTTATACCGCCAAACTAAATGTGACAAAAGGAGACTCCAATCCTATAGAAATCACACAGACCGGAAGAGTTCAAACTGATGGTGACGGACACATTGCTTTTATCGATTTAGATGATTCCACTCTTTTTAACGCCCTTTCTTAAAAATCAATAAACACACAAAAACAGGGTACGCACTTTTTTACAGTGCATACCCTGTTTATTTTAGCTGTGATTCAAAAATTAGAGCTGCTCGTCGATGATCTTTGCCTTTTCAAGCGCACGCTTCTGGAGCAGTGCGTCGATCTTGGCGTGCGGGTCGAGCAGGGAGCTGATGGAAGCGTCGTGGTTCAAAGCGGAGATGAAGTAAGCGATGTACTTTGAAACGTCGACTTCATGGAACCACGGGCGATTCTTCAGTTCCGGGTTAAGGTACGTCAGGTTGCTGCCGAAGATGCCGTCGATGAGGCCCTCTTCATACGCTTTATCGAACTTTGCGAGGCCGTTCGTGAAGATGGCATACGTGCCGTAAGCGAAGAAGCGGCGTGCCTTGCGGGCCTTGACGTTCTCTGCGATGTCGAGCACGGATTCGCCGGAAGAGATGATGTCATCGGCAACGAACACATCCTTGCCCTCGACCGGGGTACCGAGGTACTCATGTGCGACGATCGGGTTGCGGCCGTCTACGATGCGGGAATAATCGCGGCGCTTGTAGAACATGCCCATCTCCACGCCGAGCACGGAAGCATAGTACATGTTGCGGTTCAGCGCGCCCTCGTCCGGGCTGACGATCATGAAATCTTTCTTATCGGTGGAAAGATCCGGGAAGTCCTTGAAGAGCTTCTTTAAAACCTGGTAAGTCGGCATCAGGTTATCGAAGCCCATAACCGGCACAGCGTTCTGCACGCGCGGGTCATGTGCGTCGAAAGTCAAAACGTTGGAAACGCCCATCTGCTGGAGCTCCTGCAGCATGTACGCGCAGTCCAAAGACTCGCGGTAGCTGCGGCGGTGCTGACGGCCGCCGTAAAGCAGCGGCATCACAACGTTAACGCGGTGTGCCTTACCGCTTGCCGCCTGAATGAGACGCTTCAAATCCTGATAATGGTCATCCGGGGACATGTGGTTCTCGTTGCCGAAGTAGTTGTAGGTCAGGCTGTAATTGCCTACGTCTACAACAAAGAACAGGTCATAGCCGCGCACGGTCGACTTGATAAGACCCTTGCTGTCGCCGGAAGAGAAACGCGGGCAGCTGTTTTCGATGATGAACGTGTCCACATCCATACCGGCACGCTTTGCCCAACGCACCAGATGGGCCTCAACCTTTTCGGAAAGCTCACGCGCACCGGCAAGCGGTACGATGCCAAGCGGTGCTACGCGATTCTCTGCACTGAAAAACGTCTGTGATTCCATTGCCATTTGATTACTCCTTCAAACTGCATATTCCGTTATTTGCCTGTCCGTTTTACACGAACAATGTCGGCTCTTGTCTATTTCAATATAGCACAAAATAGCGAGAATTTCCACAGCAAATACGCAAAATATTAAACTTTTGTTAAATCCGATAAGAGGGCAATGCCAAACGGAGCGAGTTTGATTGAATTTACCGTTTGATCTGTACCGTACAACTTGTAGTCGCGCGGCAATTCCACGGTTTTTCCGCTTTCCGTGTAGTTTTCTACAAAAATGATATTCTCCTTTTCGCCGTGGCGGATGTGTGCCGTTACGCCGTGCGGCAGGGCGCAATCGAGCGCTTTTTCAATGTGCAGCGTCTCAATCATTTCGCCGTACAGTACAGAAAGCATATCGCTGCCGGTACGAGCCGCAATGTAATACGCCTCTCCCTTGCCGAACTTGTTTTTCGTCAGCGCCGCTTCGCCTGCGTAGAAATCTTTTTCATATGTGCCGAGTACCTCCGCCGTCAGCGGGTGGATACGTGCACAAAGCTCCATAGCATCGTAACGGCTGCCGTTAAACGCAATGCCATTTTTCATGCCGTCCGGCAGGCTGTCGATTTCTTCGTTCCACACGCCGAACACGTCCATCATATCGCCGGGGAGGCCGCCCATTTTGCACAGGTCGGTATCGTCCACAATGCCGCTCCAGTACGTTGTGACGAGCGTGCCGCCGTTTTCGACAAATTTACGCATCTTCTTTTCAAAGCCTGCACGGTACATATAGAGCATCGGTGCAATGACAAGCTTATATTTCGAGATATCGCCGTCCATATCGACGATGTCCACCTGCACGCCCTTATCCCAGAACGGACGGTAGTGCGTCAAGAGCGTCTCTACATATTTTTCGTCTTTATCCTTGTTGCGCGGGCCCGCGGCAGCATCCAGCGCCCAGCGGTTTTCCACGTCGTACACGATAGCGACCTGCGGCTTGACTTCGGTGCCGTATACGTCGCCGCGCTCGTTCATGCTCTTAAGCTCAGCGCCGACGGACTGCACATCCTTAAACACACGGGTGTTCTCGTTCGTAACGGAGTCAAACACGCCGCCATGGCTGACATGGTCAACGACCGCACCGTGGAACTTTTCGCAGGAGCCGCGGCTTTTTCTGAACTGGAAATACTGCACAGAATTTGAGCCGTGTGCAACCGCCTGCATGGAGGAAAGCAGGTGCATGCCCGGGCGCTTCAGCATACTGATGGGCGTCCAGTTCGTCATGCTCGGCGTGCTTTCCATCAAAAGGAAGTTTTCGTGCTTGATCGAACGCATCACGTCGTGCGTCATCGCGGAAGAGACCGCAATCTCTACGTTGTCGGTCGTATGCCACTGCGGGTAGTTGTCCCAGGAAACAACATCGAGCTCCGGGCCGAACTTAAAGTAATCGAGGCCGTCGTAGAAGCCCATCAGGTTCGCCGTCACCGGGATATCCGGGTTTACTTCCTTTACGGTGTCGCGCTCCATTTTCATGAAATCGACGGTCTGGTACGTGACAAAGCGCTTCCAATCGAGCGTCAGACCGTGCACGTTCATTTCGCCGTTCGGCTGCGGCGCGTGAATCTGATCCCAGCTCGTATACGTGTGGCTCCAGAAGTCCGTCCACCACGCGTGGTTCAGGTCGTCGAGCGTCTTATACTTCTTTTTCAGCCAATCGCGGAACGCCTGTTGGCACAGCGGGCAGTAGCACTCGCCGCCGTACTCGTTAGAAAGGTGCCACAAAATAACACCCGGGTGATTCGCAAAGCGCTTTGCAAGACGCTTATCCATCTCGCGGGTCTTCTCTCTGTACACGGGGGATGTATAGCAGTGGTTGTGACGCGCGCCGGAAAGGTCGCGCACACCGTTATTCTGCACACGGCGAATCTCCTCATACTTTTCGCTCATCCAAAGCGGCTTTGCACCGGACGGTGTGGCTAACACGGTATAAATGCCGTTTTTGTAGAGATTGTCGATGATCTTCTCCAGCCAGTCGAAGTCGTATTCTCCCTCATTCGGCTCCAGATGTGCCCAGGAGAAAATACCGACCGACACGCAGTTGATATCCGCTTTCTTCATCAGCTCCACGTCCTGCTTGAGAATCTCGGGGTAGCGCAGCCACTGTTCGGGATTATAATCGCCGCCATGCAGCAGCTTCGGAAATTTCGGTGTAAGGGGTCTCATAATAAAATACCTCCGTCAGCGCGACTTCCCGCGCGTAATCTACACCCAGTATACAGGTTGTACGGACAAACTTCAAGAGTGAGTTTCACATTCTTCATTCTTTAGTTTTTGCCGCGTTCTTATGCGCATATAATAAAGAAAAGCGCACAGATTTTGTTTTCTGCACGCTTTTTAGCTTCATATTTTTCTGAAAGGCTTCTTTTATTCGCCCGCTTTACTTTGGCTTGTGTCAAGTTCTCTCGTCAGCTTATGCATTCTCAAAAAATACGTCGTGACAAGCAAAATAGCCGCACCGGCCCAAGCAGTGATCTCCGCATAGAAAATACCCTCCTGCCCGATAATAAGTGGCAGAAACAACGCCACGCCAATACGCATCAAAAATTCCATGATGCCCGAAGCCATCGGCATGATGGTATCGCCAAGTCCCATCAGCGCGGAGCGGTAAATGTGCAGCATATAGAGGATAGACAGACAAATACTCATGATATTAAGATAGTGTATTGCCACCTGCGATGAGATCGACACTTCCTCCGCCGTGCCGGAAATAAACAGTGCGATGCCGTATTTTCCGAAAATCAGCACAAAAACCGTAATGACGACCGAGGTCAGCAAAGCGATCCACGTTGCGGAGTGCATACCCTTTTTCACGCGGTCTAAAAGCCCCGCGCCGAGATTCTGCCCGACATACGTCGTCACGGCGTAGCCGAACGAAACGGCGGCAATCTCCAAAATACCGTACAGCTTATTCGTTGCCGTAAAGCCCGCCACGAACAGCGTGCCGTAGCGGTTGACGACCGACTGCACCACCATGCCGCCCACGGCGATGATAACATTCTGTGCGGCGACCGGCGTACCGAGCCCCAAAAGGCGCTTTGCTATTTCCGGATTGAGCCGGAAATACTCTTTTTTCAGGTGGATGACCTTCACGTGCAGCACAGCGCGCAAACAGTAAAGCGCTGCAAAAAGCTGTGCGATGACCGTTGCAACGACCGCACCCGCAATGCCCCAGTGGAACACCATAACAAACAGCAGATCAAGCCCGATATTCAGAATAGATGCAATGACCATGGCATACAGCGGCGTTTTGCTGTCGCCGAGCGCACGCAGGATGCTTGCAAGCACGTTATACGCCATGATGATGGGTATACCCGCAAACATGATGCGCAGGTATGTGAACGCGCCGCCGATGATCTCCTCCGGCGTGTTCATGGCGCGCAGCACGGGTGCCATGGCGACTTGGCTCAGAATGACGGTCAAGATTGAAATGACCGCCGAAAGCGAGATCGTCGCGCCAATGGAACGGTTAAGACCCTCGTGGTCTTCCGCGCCGAAACGCTGCGCCATGTAAATGGAAAAGCCCTGCGCAAAGCCTTGAATAAGCCCCAGCACGAGCCAGTTCAGCCAGTCCGCCGCACCGAGCGCCGCCAGCGCGTTTACGCCGAGCGCCTGCCCCACAATGGCGGTATCCACCACCGTGTAGAACTGCTGAAACACGTTGCCCAACATCAGCGGTATCGCGAAAGTGAAAATCAGCTTTGCAGGGCTGCCTTTTGTCATATTTTGAATGCGTTCTGTTTTTGCCATAAACCCCTCATGATTTCGCCGAAAGTTTTTCCGGCAATTTATGAATACGAATGTAATACGTCACGCACAGCAGTGCCGCCGCGCCGAACCACGCGGAGACCTCTGCAATGCAGATGGAAAGAAAGCCCAGATTGAACACTTTAGAGAGCACGAGCACAACGGAAATGCGCAGAATTAGCTCCAGCGCGCCGGAGAGCATCGGCACCACCGTGTCGCCGAGACTTTGCAGGGAAAAGCGGTAGACGAACAGCAAACCCAGCACCCACATCATCGCACCGCAACACAGCAAATACGGATACGAAGCTTCGATGACCGCCTGCTCCACGCCGGAGACGAACACCGCCGTCAGCTGGCGGCCGAACAGAATCATTGTGCCGCCGATGAAGAAATCGACGATGAGCACCATCAAAATGCTGCGGCGCACGCCGACTTTAATGCGGTCAACGCGTCCCGCGCCGAGGTTCTGCCCGACATACGTGCCAAGGGATAACCCGATGATGTTGCACGGCTGTTCCGCAAGACCGAAGATTTTCGAGCCCGCCGTATATGCCGCCACAATCGTAGAACCTAAACCATTCACAATGCCCTGTAAGATCATACCGCCGATCGCCGTAATGGAATTCATAATTCCGACCGGCAAACCAAGCTTCAATAAGCCAAAAATAATAGACTTATCCATGCGCTTTTCGTCGGCTTTAAAACGCAAAACCGGCATACGGCACAACACGAAAAGACACATCAGGCCGGAAAGCAGCTGTGCCAAAACGGTCGCCCACGCAGCGCCGGCCACGCCCCATTTAAAGGCCATGACAAACAGAATGTCCAGCCCGATGTTCACTGCCGAACTGATGAGAATGATAATGAGCGGCGACATGCTGTCGCCGAGCGCTCGAAGAATACTCGAAAGCGTATTGTAAAACACCGTCGTGAAAATACCGATGAAAATAATGCGGATGTACAAAAGTGCGTCGTCGAAAATATCGGTCGGCGTACCCATCAGTGTCATGAGCGGGCGCGAGAAAATGAGACTTAACGCCGTGATGACCGCAGCGCTCATAAAGCCGAGGTAGCCCGCGTTCATCACCGTGCGGCGCATGTCGCTTTCGTCGCCTGCGCCGAAGCGTTGCGAAATCAAAATGGAATACCCGTGCGTCAAACCGTTGATGAAACCAAAAATAAAGAAATGTACCGAACCCGTGGAACCCGCCGCCGCAAGCGCGTTGACGCCTACACCGCGGCCGAGCACCATAGCATCCGCCACAGAGTATAACTGCTGAAACACATTGGCAACAAGCAAAGGCAGTGCAAATGCCAACAAAAGCTTTACCGGGCTGCCCTTCGTCATATTGCGAACCACAAAATTGCTCCCTTCAAAAGACACTTTAATTACCATTATATCGGATAAAATGCTGCAATTCAATGCCCATATGTCGTTTTCGAGGGGTGTAAACGCCGAATTTTCCTATTCTTTTTTGGCTAATTTGGCGCTATTTCGGCTTCAGCAACAAGCCGTGTAAAAAAGCAGCGCCATGCAAAAGCCGCACAGCGCCGCGTGAATTTTGTTCGGTCAAACGATGTAATCGACCGCAACCGCCTTTTCGCGAACTGTCGCAACATAGGTCTTCACCGTGTTGCAGTGGTACGGGTCTTTCTGGTATTCTTCGAGCGCCTCGGGGCTTTCGAGCGTAACGGTCAGGCAGACGTCAAAGGAGCGCTCGGAGTGGAGGAAATCCGCACCGGCTTCCACGTCAAGTGCCTGCGGCACGCGGCCCTTCATCGTCATAAAAAGATCGCGCAGCTTTTCGCACTGCTCCTTGGAATTGTCCTTGAGCTTGATCATTAAAACATGCTTTACCATTTAAAAAACTTCCTTTCGGATAAAATTATTGCATAGCTAAAGAAAACCGTGGTTAAAAGTTTTTGATCGACCTTTTTTCAAAAAGGTCGTGGGTTCCAAGGGCAACGCCCTTGGTCGAGCTCCGCAGAGCTCGAGATACTTTTTGCCTAACAGAAGTCAGGAAAGGAGAGTCAATCGTCCGGTGGACGATTGACTCGAGGAAAACCCTACTAAGGGGTTTTCCTAAGAGCTTGCCAAAGCAAGCTCTTAAAAACACAAAATCAACCTCATCTAACCCCCGAAACCGCCCTGTCGAGCGCGCCCAAGTCCTTGTGAATCCGCACATCGCGCAGACCGGCGGCTTCAAACAGCACCTTTACCGCCTGCCCCTGCGTCTCGCCGATTTCCACGGCAAGCACGCCGTTCGGGCGCAATTTTTTCGCCCAAAGCTCGCAGATTGCGCGGTAGAAGACGAGGCCGTCCGCGCCGCCGTCCAGCGCCGTTTTCGGCTCTTTCTGCACTTCGCGCTGCAAAAGCGGCAGCTCGCTTGTCTCAATATACGGCGGGTTCGACGCGATGAAATCGAACCCATCCGGCAGCGTCTCCGCAAAAGCTTTATCTAACATGTCGCCCTTTACCGCCGTCACCGGAAGCTCCGGGTAACGCGCCAAATTTTCGTTTAAATAGTTGAATGCGCCGTCGTACAGCTCCACTTCCGTCACTTCGGCGTGTGCTTCCTTCGCGATGGAAAGCCCCACCGCGCCCGTACCGGCGCAAAGGTCAAGCCCCTTCGGTGAATTCTCGGTTTTCGACAAGCGCTTGCACACTGCTTCCACCAAAACGGCGGTGTCCTCGCGCGGAATCAGCACGCCCTCTCCGCAGGAAAGCGTCAGGCTCATAAAGTCCCACTCGCCGAGCAGATATTGCAGCGGCTCGCCCGTTTTGCGCTTTTCAAGTGCGGAAAGCACCGCTTGCTCCGCTTCAGGCTTCGCCGGCTTATCGCCGTGCAAAAGCAACTCCGTTCGGTTCGCGCCGCAGAAATGCTCCAAAAGGCACGCGGCTTCAAACGTCGGGTCTTCCGTGACGGGTTCAAGCGCCGTCTTCGCTGCGCGGTACAGCTCGTTCAGCGTCATCGGATAATATCCTCGCCGTTTTCCGGGATGACCGCTTTCATCGCCGCAATAGCGGCTTCCATCATCTTATCGGTCGGTTCTTTTACGGTCAAACGCTGGAACCACAGGCCCGGCGCCGCAATGATGCGCGTCAGCACGTTATCGTACTTGCCGCAAAGCTTGATGAGCTCATAACCGATGCTGACAACGATCGGCAAGCACAAGAGCTTACAGAATGTGCGCAGGAACGGATTGGAAAACGGAATGAAAAAACCGATGATGATGCCAAGCAAAAGCATTAAGATCATAAAGCTGGAGCCGCAGCGCGGGTGGAAGCGCTTTTGCTTCCGCACATTTTCCACGGTGAGCGGCAGGTCGTTTTCATAGCAGAAAATCGTCTTGTGCTCCGCGCCGTGGTAGCGGAATGTGCGGTCAATCTCCGGCATTTTAGAGATGACAACAATGTACAGTACAAAAATGACGATACGTAAAAGGCCCTCAAACACCGAACGCCAACCACTGATGCCGTCGCCCGTAAGCATCATCAGCCCGTTAAAGAGCACCGCCGGCAAAAAGAAGAACAGCAGCACCGCAAGCGCCACGCCCAGCACACCGCCCACGGCGACGACCGCATTCATCACCTTGTCTCCGAATTTCTTTTCGAGCCAATTTTCAAATTTCGAGGGCTCTTCCTCTTCCTCGCCGCCCACTTTATCCGCCGAAAGCGTCAGCGCCTTCATACCGAGGCGCAGGGTATCCACCATAGAGAACACGCCGCGTATAAACGGCTTTTTCAAAATGGGGTATTTTTCGCGCAGCGACGGCGTGGAAACCTCCTCCGTTGTAATATTTCCGGCTTCGTCACAAAAAGCCGCTACGTTTTTCTTCGGGCCAACCATCAAAATGCCCTCAAGTAAGGCCTGCCCGCCGATAGATGTTACGCGTTTTGCCATTCTTTCTCCTTTTGCTTATAAACAATATTTAATCCTGTTTTCTCTCCACGACCTGCACCTGCGCGGTGGCGGTGGGAATCTGCGTTGTGTTGGAAAGCTCGGGATTCATCTCAAGCTTTTTCATGGTCGGTATCGTGATGATGACCGTGGTGCCCATGCCTTCTTCGCTGTCAATATCAAGCGAGCCGGAGTGCAGCTCCATGATCTCATTTGCGACGGCGAGGCCGATGCCGTTGCCGCGCACGTTTTGGTTTGCTTTGTAGAACTTCTTTTTGACGTTTGGCAGATGCTCCGCCGGGATGCCGCAGCCACTGTCCTTAATGATGACGCGGATAAACCCGTCGTCCTCATACGCGGAAACGCGCACCGTACCACCGGGATTCGTGTATTTCAAAGCGTTGTCGATGACGTTGATGAACACCTGCCGCAGGCGATTCACATCACCCAAAATCGGCGAAAGCATCGTATCTTCCTCATCGTAAATAAGATTTTTATGCTCCGTTCGCGCACGGTCGGTGAACATGTACACGGCCTCATCGAGCTCCGCCAAAAGATCGATTCTCTTGAGGATCAGCCGCATTCTGCCGCTTTGCATGCGGGAAAAATCCAGAAGCTCCTCCACCATGCCGGAAAGGCGTTCTGCCTCGCGCACGATGACGTTCATGCCCTTATCATACGTTTCTCGGCCGATACCGCCTGTTTGCAGCGTTTCCGCCCAACCCTTAATAGCCGTCAGCGGCGTGCGCAGCTCGTGCGAAACAGAGGAAATGAAGTCGTTTTTCATTTTTTCCGCTGTGCCAAGCTCTGCCGCCATGTCGTTGATGGAGTCGCACAGTGCGCCGAGCTCGTCGTCCTTCTCTTTCTTGACGCGCACGTCAAAATCGCCCTTTGCAATTTTTTCCGCCGTAGCATTGAGTTCCCGAATGGGCGTGATAATAGACCGCACGAAATAAATGCCCGAAAGCGTGACGAGCACCAAAATGAGCACACCGATACCAATCAGGACCAGCACGACATACGTAATCTGCCGGTCTGCGCGCTCCATAGAGACGATGTACCGCACCGCGCCGAGCACCGCGCCGTTTGCGCCGCGCGCCACGCGCGAGACGGCCATGACCTTCTCGCCGCTTGCGAGCTTGCCGATCCAATAGCCGTACCCATTTTCGCTGTGCAAGGCGCTTTCAAAATCGGGCTTGCTCTGGTTTTGGTCCGGCGCAAAGCCGGAGGATGTAGACAAAATGCTGCCCGAACGCGAGACCGCCATGACCTCCATGAGGTCTTTATCCGGGAAATTTTCGGTGTAGCTTCTGGCTGCAGCGTTAAACTCGCTTACGGTTTTCATGCTGCCGGAAAGCACGGTGGGCAGCTCGTCGCTGCGACCGATGAGCGTCATTTGTATGCCGTTATAGGCATAGCTCTGCACAACGAAAGAAAGCGCCGCAATACAGGCTGTAAATAATAAAATCATCACACCGAGGCTGTTAAACAGCCAGCGTCTTGCAATACCTTTTTTGAACACGCGCTTTCCTCCTTTCTGTGCTTCTTTTTGTAGTTACCAGTATTTTTAAATGACTTGCCCTGCAAGTCATCAGAAAACCCATGCAACTGGGTTTTCTGCGGTTCAACAGTCCACCGGACTGTTGAACCTACTTTCCTAGTTTTTTATTAGGCAAAAAGATTTCGTCGTCTGCGGACGACGCCTCAGGGCCTTGCCCCGAGACCCCATAAACTTTCTGAAGAAAGTTTAATCAAAGACTTCATTCGTTTGCTTTCACGCAACCTTTTGATTACTTATCCCACCGATAGCCGATGCCCCACACGGTGACAACATGTCTCGGGTTCGAGGGCTCGTCTTCGATCTTCATTCTCAATCTGCGAATATTCACGTCTACGATTTTTTCCTCACCGACATATCCGCTGCCCCAGACGTGCTTTAGAATTTCGGAACGTTTTAACGCCTTACCGGCATTTGAGATGAAGTATTCCATGATCTGAAACTCCACCTGTGTCAGCTCCACGGGGTTGCCGTCTTTTGTGAATGAGCGGTTGCGCAGGTTCAGCACGAAGCGGCCGGAGCGCAGCTCTTCGGAGAAATTCGGCTCTGCGGCTCTCGTAAACTGTGCCACACGGCGGTAAACGGCGTCCACGCGCGCCACGAGCTCAGAGGGGCTGAACGGCTTCGTCACGTAATCGTCCGCGCCCATCATCAGGCCCGTCACCTTGTCCATTTCCTGCGTTTTCGCCGTCAGCATGATGATGCCGATGGTCGCGTTTTTCTGTCTTAATTCCTTACATACGGCAAGGCCGTCCAGACTGCCGGGCATCATGATGTCCAGCACAGCCACGTCAAAATCGCCGCCGGCCTGCTCGTACACGCGCAAGGCTTCCTCACCGCTTGCGGCTTCCACGCAGTCGTACCCCGCGCGCTTTAAATTGATGACCACAAACTCGCGGATATTCTGCTCGTCCTCTGCCACCAATATCTTTTTCATGTTCGTTTCCCCTTTCTGTCCCCCATTTTCAGTCTATATTTATTCCAGCACTTCAAATCCGCTTTGCAGCGTTTTTTCGTCGCTTTCCGCCATGGAATCGTCCAAAATGCGCAGCACATACACGCGCCCGGCGGAGCTGCTCAACAGAATATCTTCGTCATCCTGTTCTTTTTCCGCCCAGTCTTCCTCCGTATATACCCGAATGGAGAACTTGTCCTCCCGGCCGAGGTAATTGCCGTTAAAGCCGATCTGTGTATACGTAAAGAATGTCGCTGTGCGGGTCACGGTGTCATTTTGGCAGCCGTAGTTATCCTCGCTGCTCGGCAAAAACAGGTTGTAGTTTTCCGCTGTATTCAAAATACTCGTGCACACCGGCGTCAACGTGTTGTCCTGTAAGCTATACGTGTTCCACGTGATGACATACCCGGTGGAATCCGCCGTCGTTTCGCTGCCGTTTATCGTCAACTCCGCCGTTGGAATCTCCAAAATGCCGTCTTTATTCACATCGCGCGAGACCGCTGCGGCCGCCGTTGGCCGATCCGTCGCGTTTTCTTCGTTCGACAGCGGCGAAATGAGTCTGTCCGACGCTTCGTCATACCCGATGACCTGCGTCAGCATGCGCCCGTCCGCTTTCACGCCGTCCAGCACCGCTGCGCGCCGCCAAGAATTTACCTGCGAAAAGCTTACGGAGGTGTAACGCGTCACCGCCGCATCGAGCGGCACGGTTTTGGAGACATACGGCTGGTCGCCGTCAAAGCGGTATAACCCGCCAAGCGCCATAATCTCTTCTCCGCTCGTCTGCGCCGCCTGCAAAACGAACAGCTCTTTTATATTGTCGCTGTCAAAATCTGTCAGCAGAATTTCGCTGTATGAGACCGTTGTCATGGAGAATTCGCGGATCGTGTCTCCGTCCACATAATAAACCGAAACGCTTGCCGTCGCCGTGAGCGGATCTCCCCAGCCCACGATGATCTCGTCCATACCGTCGCCCGTCAGGTCACCGAAAAACACCTTGTCCACCTGCGTTGCCGCCGAGGTAAACCGCGCCATAGAGTTCCAAACGCCGTCCGTGTTTTTCTTAAAAAATTCCAGCCGCGTGCCGCCCGCGTCGCCGTTTGCACAGAAACTCACGACCTCCGAAGTGCCGCACCCGTCTAAATCGCGCGAGATGATCGCCGAGCGGTAATCACCGCATTTCGGGTAAACAAGCGTCACGTCACCCACGCCGCCGCCCATCAGGGCATATATCGCTTCTCTGTCTGCCGTCGTCTTTGGCGGAGACATCAGCGCTTGCGCATCAAGACCCGTCAGCTCGCTGCACCCCGAAAAAGAAAGCGCCAAAAGCACGGCGAGCACCGCTGCAAAAAGTTTTTTCAGTTTTCCGCGCATCGCCGTCACCTCCTGCGCAAATTTACAATATCGGTATAAGTATAGCATATCCCCCGCACCGCCGCAAGCAGTCAGGGGCGCTTTGGCGTCATATAAAAATTAAATTTCTGTGACAGCATTGAGAAACCGGCGCGTGCGTGGTAAAATGGAGAAAATATCTCGAAAGGATTCCGCATGAAACAAACAATGCACAATACCCGCGTGCGATGGGTGCTCGGCATTCTCATTGCACTCACGCTTGCGTTCATCTGGAGCAACTCCATGCAGAGCCGCGCGGTCTCCGGCGGCATGAGCGGCTCCTTAAAAACGTGGCTCGAGCAGCTTCTGCACACAGAAATCAGCGAATTTTTGCTGCGCAAGGCGGCGCATTTTTCGGAATACGGCCTTCTGGGTGTGGAATTTTCGCTTCTGCTCGGCTTACAGCACGATAAAAACGGCAAAAATCTCCAGTGTGGGCGCAATCTTCTCGACTTTCCGCTCATCGGCATGCTGTGCGCCGTCACGGACGAGACCATTCAAATTTTCTCCGGCCGCGGTTCGCTTGTTTCCGATGTGTGGATCGACACCGCCGGCTTTTCGACCGGATTCTTTTTGACCGTTCTGCTCTTTCTTTTTATCAATCACTGTAAAAAAAGCCGGGTAACCGGCAACCGGAAAGGATAAATACCATGAAACAGCATATTTTAAAGAAGATTCCTCTCTTCGTCACCGTGTCCGTTCTGCTCGCGTGCATCGTGTTTTCCGGCTGCGCGGGCCGCACCGTCATCACAGATGCGCAATTCAAGTCCGCCTGCGAAGCTGCCGACTGCGAAGTAACGGACGTTTCCGACCAGTTTGACAGCAGCGTCATCACAAAAGCGCTGACCGTTTCGGGTGATGATTACTCCTTAGGCTTTTTCACATTCGCTTCCACGGACAGCGCCAAAACGAACTACGCGCAGATGCTTTCAAGCGTCAGGACCTCCGAGGGCAAGGCGGTCGATTCCAGCGAATACAACCGCTACACGTATAAAGGCGACGACCTCACAACGGTACTCTACCGCAACGGCACCACGATTCTTTTCGCCACCGGCGCGGATAAGGACACTGTAAATAAAGTCGTAACAGCGTTGGGACTTTAACTTTTAAAGGCTCGTCGGCAAAACCGACGAGCCTTTAAAAATACCTGGTCATGCGGGCAGCGGCGTTCGGGATGAATGTTTCCGCCCGCTCTGCTATATAAGCCGCCGTTAGCGCACCCGCGCCGACGTACTCCCCATACTCCGTAAACAGGCTGCGCGCCGCGATGCGCTCTGAAAACCGCACCGTCACGCACAGGAAAAACCGGCTGCCGATCCGCCCCAGTGCCGAAGAAAGAACATGGAGCGTGTGCACGGCACGCTCCACCGCATCCATCAAATGCCCCACGGTCTCAAAGCAAAACGTCAGCGGCACGGGCGGCGAAACGATACGAATGCCACCACCCCCTTTCCGTTCCCAAGGCACACCCGCAGGTGTATCTTAAACCAGTTTACGTCAAAGGCAGGTACACCGTGCCGATTTTTTCTTTGAAACCTTGACATTTTCTTTTTACGTTCTGATCATTACCAAAGTTAGTTATGATCTGACATCGGTGAAACGCTGAACCGGCCGCGCCCCGGTGTGACCCGTACCGTAAAGGAAATAGAGCAAAAAGACTACCTACAAAAGACCGCTTCCGAGGAAGACGGTCGCGTGACCTACATTTCCGCAACGAAAGCTTCAGCGGTAATGTAACCGGCACGCTAAACACCGGCAAAGCTTTCCGTGCTCAAAGCAGAAGCGGCAAAGTGGATGTTCCGTTCGATACCGGCGAAGGCACATGCAAAGTCAGCACACTCAGCGGCAGTATCCGCATTAAAATTGCAAAATAACGTAAAAAATCTCTCTCGGCTGCGCCGAGAGAGATTTTCAATTTCGAACCTTATTTTACTTTATTTCTGAACTTCGGTACCAACACGGTGGCGAGCACCCAGAACAACTCGTAGATAACGAGCGCAAATGCGGAAATCTGCTCCACGCCCGCAACGAATGTGAGGAACGCCACAAGCACAAAGCCAATGACGACCGCCGCGTTCTGCATGGCGACGATGAAGCTGATGTTCTTCTTTTCATCAATGCACGTGGAAACAAGGCTCATCATGGATTCCACACGACCCTTTGTGGCGGCATAGGCGTCCACGCGGTCCGCAGTGTCGTTCACAAGGTGGTCTGCCGGGCCGTCTTGGCCTGCGCCGATGACATTCACCGCCGTGGCGTCAATGCCGAACAGGCGCGAAATGAACTGCGGCGTAAGGTTCGGGTCTGCCGAACGCAGAATGAGCGAAACGCCGTTCATTTCCATGTTCTGCAGCTCCGCTTTCTTCTTTCGGTCTGCGTTATAGGTCAGGATGAACATGGCGTAAAGCTCGCCGCCCATTGCAACGTACAAGATCTGTCGGCTGCCCGTCGTGTACTGACTCTCCACATTTTGCTCCGGCGCTTCCACACCGTGCGCAGTCAAAAGCGTACGGGAGCCGATGAGCACCTCTTTGCCGTCCACCGTGCCCACAACGCCGTTTCCGGCCTCAAATGCGGCCTTTTCGACCTCCGGAAGCTCGCCCTCATGCTCGCTGAACACCTGCTCGAACACGCCGCAAAGCGGGCCGCCGAGCTGCTGCACCAACGTGCCGGCAGCCAAAACGGCTTCTTCAAGGCCCTCCTGCTTAAACGGCTTCACCCCGTTCAAAACGACCGTGCCGCGCGGGAAAAGCTCTGTGGAATCAACCAGAACGGCATTTACGGCGCTCATGCGCTTGATACCTTCATAGCCGGAGACCATCGCGCCGCGGCGGCGCAGGCGGTGGGAAAGACGGCTCACCGGCAGGTTTACGGCCAGCATATTCATCACCGCTACACACACGCAGCAGGAAGCCGCCAAAGCCGTAATGGCAAGGGACGCATCTTTCGTGATGACAAGCGCCACCACGCACAGAAGCAGCGAGGAGATGAGGCCCACCGGCGCCAAAACCTGCGAAGAGGTCTCTGCCGGGTCCGGCTCATAGGAAATTTGTAAGAAGCGCTTTAAGAAGCCCGCTTTCTGCTGATATGCGATTGCAGGCTGCGAAATGACGGAGGAACCCGCCATTTTTAAAGACGTGTTGTAATCGTCAAATACGCGCACCGCATATTTCTGCTCGCGGGAAGACACAAAGCGGAAATTCGAGTGGATGCGGCGCAGCATCGTCAGCTTGCCGACGGTATTCAGGAACAGAATACCTGCCGCAATACCGGCGTAAAGGTGGATTTTACCCATGCTGAGCGCAGCCGGCGCAAACAGCGTGCAGAGCGTCTGCACAAAAACCGCCACACAAGCTACCGCAGCGGCAGAATCCGAATTCGCGCGGAACTCAAACAGTGCCTTCAGACCGTTTAAAATCGTTTTCGCGCAGAAGCCGATGGACACTAGCAGCAGCACAAGCGATAAGATGGTGTAGCCCACTGCACCGGCGGTCTCCGTGTTATTGGCATTGAAGCCGGATTCCGCAATGAGCGACGCCAAAATGAGCACTGCCGTGCTCACGCCCGTTGCAAGCATGCGGATTGTCAGCTCGCGCATCGTCGTGCGCAGGTCGTGCGCCACGCTCTTTGCGTCTGCCGGGCCGGTGTAATCGTCGATGAGCTCGTCGCTGTTTTCGGCGGCTTCCGTGTTTTCGGGCGCTTCGTCCGGCTTTTCCGCAAAGCGAATTTTAAAGCGGTGCGCACCGGCCGCACTGACGTTCTCGTCGTCGGAATACACGCGTGCTTCGCTCAGCAGTGCACTTTGCAAAACATCCGCGTTAATGATGTGCACCGGCAAGTCGCGCTTTCTGTACTGCGTCACGTCCGTTACCGGCACGGAGATCTTCTGCTGCGCAGGCTCTGCCGCTTCTTCGCCGGCGTTCTCGGCGCTTTCCGCAGCCTGCACATTTTCCGCTTTCGGCGCTTGTGCTTCGGGCAGCTGCTCGCCGGAAGCAATGTCCATGCCTTCTTCCGCCTGCGGCTCTTCCTCCGGCTCCGGGCCATTGCTTGAAATATCCTTAAACGCCATCTCGGGCGCGTCACTTTCTTCCGTTTTCGGCGCTGCCGCAGCCTGCTGCTCGGTATTTTGCACCTGTGCAGCCTGCTTTGCCGCGTTTTCCGCCTGCACAGATTCCAGAATGCGGCGCACGGAATCCTCGCTTACCTCCGGCACCACCTTTGCCTGCTGCAAACCAAACGTCTCATTTTCAAGGTCAAGCTTAATCTCCATCGTGTGCGTCTGCGCGTCCTGCAGCATCGCCGTCTGGAAATTCTGCACCTTGTCCTTCGTCTTTTTGTTTTCCGGCACCACAGCGTTCGGGTCATTCATCGCAACGGAGACCGGCACCGGGGCCACAATGCCCAGCTCGTCTTCCACAGCGGAAAGATCCACACCGGCCGTCTCTACGGCCTCGGCCACACGACGGCGACGCTCTTTCTGCAGGCGCTCAAAGTCCTTTGCCACTTCGTCGTCAAGCTCCGCGGTGTTCTCGTCAAACAGCTTGCGGTATCCCTCGTCCTGCGTGGAAATCTCACCTGTGGCATCAAACCCGCGGGTGTATTCGTCAATCGGTTTTAACTGGATGCCGTAGTACATGTCTTCGGCTTCGTTAAAAACCTCTTTCTGCTTCTTTTCGCGGCGGCGCGCCCAAAAACCTTTTTTCTCTTTCTTCTCTTTTTTGTTCTTCTTTTTCTTTCCGGGCTCTTCTTCCTCCTCGTAGGTATCCCACGGGGAGTCTTCTTGCACCTCCACCGGCTGCGGTTCCGCTTCCGGCGCGGGCTGTGCTACCTCTGCCGAGGCTTCCTCTACGGGCTGCTCCGTTTCAGGCTCCGTCACAGCGTCGGGTTCTTCCGTCACCCCGGGCGTTGTTTTCTCCGGCTCTTCCGGCGCGCCGTTGGCTTTCGCCTTGCGCTCCGCTTCCAATATCTCGTCCACCGAGAATTTGTTCTCATCGTTCATGGTTTTGGGTCCTTTCTTTTTCGCCTCAGCCCTTGGCCTTGATGCCCGCGCGCTGCCGCGCAATCTCATAGCAAAGCACGCCGCAGGCCACCGAAGCGTTCAGCGAATTGATTCTGCCCTTCATCGGCAGAGAAACGATAAAATCCGATTTTTCTTTCACAAGTCTGGACACGCCGAAGCCTTCGGAGCCGACAACAAGCGCTGCCGGGCCGGAGAAATCGGTTTGGCACCAATCCGTGCCGTCCATATCCGCGGCGTATACCCAAACGCCGCGCGCTTTGATCTCCTCAAGAAATACCGCAATATTCGTCACACGCGCCACGGGGACGTATTCCACCGCGCCCGCAGAAGCCTTGCCGACCGCCGCCGTAAGGCCAACGCTGCGGCGCTTCGGGATAACAACGCCGTGTGCGCCCGCACATTCCGCCGTTCTGAGGATCGCGCCGAGGTTATGCGGGTCCGCAATCTCGTCGCACACAAGGATAAACGGCGGCTCATTTCGGCTTTCCGCCAGCGCAAAAATATCCTCCACCTCGGAGAACGCGTGCACCGCCGCCATGGCGATGACACCCTGGTGGTTTTCTCCGCCGCACATGCCGTCCAGCTTACGGGAATCCACTTCCTTTACCGGGATACCCGCCTGCTTTGCCATGCGGAGAATGGACGATACCGAACCGTTTTTCTCCCCGCGCCGCACAAGGATGCTGTCGATGGGTCTGCCCGCTTTAAGCGCCTCCGTAACGGCATTGCGCCCTGCTATGACATCTCTTTCTCTCTCGTTTTCCATGAACAAACCTATTCCTTTCCGCGGCTTCAGAACACGTCTGCGGCCGAAATTCGCAATACTATCGCAGTATATAGTAGATTATAGCATACTTATATTTGCCATTGCAACCGAAACGCACAATTTAGCGCGGTTTTTGCAGGCGGTTTTTGCGCCTAAAACCGCCGTGTTTTTGGGCAGTTTTTTCGCCGCGCTCTTTTCGTCATTTTGACGGTGCTTTTGCGTGTTCATTTTGCTCAGCATAATTATTCATTCGGGTTGCATATCTTCTCACATCCTGCTGTATATGGACTGGCCTTTACATTTATACAATCTGTAATATGCACGGCAGAAGTATACACACAGCGAGCTTTCCACAGCGTTTTCCGTTTAAGCTGTGGAAAACTCTGTGGAAAGTGTTAAAAACCCGCTTTCGGTGCTCTTTTTACTTTCCACAGCTTTTCACAATGTAAAATATTATGTAAACTATTCCGTCGAAAATGCCGCTTTTTACCGTTTTTTCACAGAATACTCACTATAAACCGTGTGTAAAATTTGCGTGAAAAGTCTTGTGTTTGCCCAAAAAAATGTCCCTATATATGGTGTTTTTGCGAAAAACAGCGTTTTAATCTCAAATTAGAACGATTTAGGCGAAATCCTAGGCGGCGAGATTTTCCGTTTAAGCACATTTTGTGAAAAAAAGCAAGGCGGCAGGCTTTACACGGTTGTTTTTTCACCTAAAATCGTGTAAAATGAAAATAGCGAGCAGAAAGACACCGGAAAGCTGCGCACTTTTTAGACGTGTCCTACAAAAAAGCGGGGCCGCACAAACCGTAAGCCACGGCAATTAAAACAAAAGACATTTTTCGGATAAACATGCACTGTATACAACTATTAAGAAAAGAGGAACCCAAAATGCGTGAAGACATTTGCTCTATACCGATCAGTGAAATTTTCGAGCCGAAGGACGGCTGCCCGTTCTGCCGCATGCGCGACATGCTCGAGGACCGCATGGCCACCTACATTACCGGCGCGGCCATGATGGAGCCCGACGTGCGCGTGGAAACGAACCGTCTCGGCTTCTGCCACCAACATTTTGAGCAGATCTTACAGCGCGGCAGCCGCCTGTCCGTCGCCCTTATTCTCGAAAGTCTCTTAGACGAAGCCGGCAAAGAGATCCTGCCCGAGGACGACAAGCTCGCGCCGAAAAAAATTCTCGCCGCCGCAGATCGCCGTGCGCACAGCTGCTTTGTCTGCGAAAACGTTGAGAAAAACATGCAGCACCTCAGCGCCACGGTTATCAAGCTCTGGCAGAGTGAGCCGGAGTTCCGCACACTGTACAGCGAGCAGACGCACATCTGCCTGCCGCATTACAGCTTCATTTTGGCTGCTGCGCAGAAAATGCCGCGTAAAAACTTTCAGCCGTTTGCGGCAGAAACCAAGCGCCTTGCGAAAAACTATCTCGATACCGTCAAGGCCGACACCACCCATTTCTGCCGCATGTTCGATTACCGCAATGCGGGCGGCGACTGGGGCAATTCCCGCGATGCCATTGAGCGCGCCATCACGTATCTGACGAGCCGAGAGCCCACCGTCACCACCAAAACGGAAGGCAAAAACCGTTGATGCGCTTCACCCCGCCCGATGGCGTTTTAAACCTCGCCCAAACGCTCGACTGCGGGCAGTCGTTCCGCTTTTATCCCGTCACGCTTGAAAACAACATTCCCGCATGGCGCGGTGTGGCATTTTCCCGCGGGCTGACCGTCTATCAAGATGAAAATAACGACCTCGTTTTAGACTGCACCGAGCAGGAATTTCGTGACATTTGGTTTGATTATTTCGATTTTAACACAGATTACAAAAAGTCCCGCGAAGCGCTTTCCGCTCTGCACCCCGCGCTGAAAGAAGCCGCCGAATTCGCGGGCGGCATCCGCATTTTAAAGCAGGAGCCGTTTGAGGCGCTGTGCTCGTTCATCATCTCGCAGAACAACAACATTCCGCGCATCAAGGGCATTATAGAGCGCTTGTGTCTGCATTTCGGCGAGCCGTTTCTTTATCATAACGAGACCCGCTACGCATTCCCGACACCGAAAAAATTGGCCTCCTGCACGCCGGAAGACCTCTCTCCGCTGCGCGCGGGCTTTCGCGCGAAATATCTCATTGATGCCGCAAAGCGCATCGCTTCCGGCGAGATCGATTTAGAAGCCGTGCGCAAAATGCCTCTTCCCGATGCCAAAGCAAAATTGCAGACGATTTCAGGCGTCGGCCCAAAAGTCGCGGACTGCGCTTTGCTCTACGGTCTGCACCGCACGGAGTGCTTCCCGATGGACGTGTGGATGAAGCGCGCCGTATCGCTTTTGCCGAGGCTTTCCCCCGCAGATTTCGGTGAAAACGCCGGCATCGCGCAGCAATATTTATTCCACTATGTGCGCATGCACCCCGAGCTTTTCAAATAAAGAATTCGTCCGGGACCGGCGGCAGGTCATCGGGTATCGCCGCCATACTTCTTTTTATGATCTTCGCCATTTCTTCCGGCGTTTCCGGGCAGCCGTACAAAAGCCATTTGCGCGTCACGGCAAAGTACCCCGCTTTCACAAATTCAAAATGATATTCCATGCAGTGCTCGCTCTCGATGCCGAGCCGCCGAAAAAAAGGCTTGAAGACGTTTTCAAACAGCGTCTGATAGCCTTTTTCCAGTTCTGCCGTGCCGAATTTCTCAAAATACGCCCGGTAAAACGTCCTGTCGCGCTTTGCCTCGCGCAGCGTCGCCGCCACATATGCTTCGGAGAAGATATTCGGGTCGCCGTGCATCTCTTCGTGTATCCGCTCTACGGACTCCGTCCATTTCTCCCATACGATCGCTGTTATCAGCGCGGGTATGTCCGCATAGTGCAGGTAAAACGATGAGCGGTTGATGCCCGTCGCCTCACAAATTTCCCGCACGGAAATTTGATTTGTTTTTTTATTGAGCACCATTTTCGTAAACGCCTTGCGGATGCGCCGGTCGGTCTCCGCAAAGCGCTCGTTTTTCTTTGTGTTCATTTTGCCCTCCATTAACACAACACTCATCGTGTTTTAGCGGTTGTTTTCCAGATCTCAACGTGTTATGCTTGTATTAACAGAACAAGTGTTGATTTTATAGTAGCGCATCGCAAGCATAAAATCA
Organism: Hominenteromicrobium mulieris; assembly: GCF_046197855.1. Taxonomy (GTDB): domain Bacteria; phylum Bacillota; class Clostridia; order Oscillospirales; family Acutalibacteraceae; genus Hominenteromicrobium; species Hominenteromicrobium mulieris. The sequence continues at coordinate 3,086,496 of NZ_CP173188.1, forward strand.
AGGAGGAATTTTTCGTGAAAACCGAAGAACTTTTTGAGCGCGCACCCGTGTGGAAATCCATTTTCAAGATGTGCCTGCCCACCGTTGTCATTATGCTCGTCATGACCGTCTACAACATGGCCGATATGGTGTTCGTCGGGCAAACCGGCATCGCGGCACAGGTCGCCGCCGTTTCGCTCGCGTCGCCGTTCTTTTTATTACAGATGACGCTCAGCACGTGGATCGGCGGAGGCGGCTGCACGGTCATCTCCGCCGCACTCGGCGCAAAAAACGCAGAAAAAGCCAAAGCAGCCGGCGCGGCATGCATACTTTTGAGCCTTGTGGGCGGCGTTTTGCTCGGCGGCGCGGCGCTGCTTTTCCCAAACGCCTTCCTGCACTTCTTCGGCGCCGATGCCGCCACGTGGGACTACACCGCACAATACCTGCAAATTTTAGCCCTTGGCACGCCCGTCATTGTGTTCTCCAATGTCTTTGCAAACCTCGTCCGTGCAGAAGGTGCAGTGCAGACCGCCGTCCTGCTCAACATGCTCGGCACTGTCGCCAATATCATACTTGACCCGCTTTTCATCTCCGGCCTGAACCTCGGCGTACAGGGCGCGGCCATTGCGACCGTCCTTGGCAATATTTTCACCGCCTGCGGCCTGCTTTTCTATCTCCGCCGCCGCGATACCATCTTGACGCTCAACATGCGCAAAGCATTCCACATGCCGCATGTCTTCCGTGAAATTTTTGCGCTCGGCATTCCGGGCTCTGTCAGCAACCTTTTGATGAGTGCCGTCAACACGATCACAAATCGCATTGTCATCGCTTATGGGGCCGATACTGTCGCCGAAATGGGCGCGGGCGGCAAAGCGGGCATGATCGTCGCCATGGTCGTCATGGCCATCGCCCTCGGCGTGCAACCCATGTTCGCATATCTTTACGGCGCGGGCAACACCGCCCGCCTGCGCGAGACCTTCCGCAAAAGCGGCATTTTGGCGGTCTCTCTCGGCATCGTGTTTAGCGTCGTCTGCTTCATTTTCCGCTTTCCTATCTGCGGCCTGTTCTTAAAGGACGAAGCTCTCGTCGCTTCCGCCGCGCACATCACGGCGCTCGGCCTCCTCGGCATGCCGCTTATCGGTGTGTATTACCTTGCGGTCAACTACCTCCAGTCCGTCGGCAAAGCGGCGCAGGCTTCCGCACTTTCCGTTCTGCGGCAGGGCGCCGTTTATGTACCGCTTCTGCTTTCGCTCCATGGTCTGTTCGGTCTTTTCGGCGTGTTTTACGCCGCACCCGCCGCTGATATTTTCTCCACACTTTTAGCCGTCTTCCTCCTTTACCGCGCCATAAAAAAAGATCTCGTCTCCGCAAAGCCGCATTCGCCCGCAAAAGTCGAAAATCCCCTCTAAAAATCAACTGAATTTTCATATTCTGTCCATGACTTTTTCCCTCGCTTCTGTTATACTTTAATATAGAAACCAACGCAGCATAAGGAGACGGTACGATGGGCGCATTTGTAGAATTTGAAAATGTATCGAAAATTTATAAAACCGGCGACGTAGAGGTGCACGCCTTAACCGATGCAAGCTTTGAAATTCAAAAGGGCGAATTCTGCGTCATCGTCGGTGAATCCGGCGCGGGAAAAACGACGCTTTTAAATATCCTCGGCGGCATGGATACGCTGTCTAAAGGCACTGTCCGCATGGACGGACGCGACATCAGCCACTTTAACCGCACCCAGCTTGAAAACTATCGACGCTATGACATCGGCTTTGTCTTCCAGTTTTATAACCTTATCCCGAATTTAACGGCGCTCGAAAACGTGGAAATTGCGGCACAGCTGTGCACCGATGCCATCCCCGCCGAAGACGTGCTCCGCGCCGTCGGTCTCCATGACCGCATGCAGAACTTTCCCGCACAGCTCTCGGGCGGTGAACAGCAGCGTGTTTCCATTGCCCGCGCACTCGCCAAAAAGCCGAAGCTCCTTCTGTGCGACGAGCCCACCGGCGCACTCGATTACGAGACCGGCAAATCTATTTTAAAGCTTTTGCAGGATACCTGCCGCCGCGACGGCATGACCGTCGTCATCATCACGCACAATGCGGCGCTTGCCGCCATGGCAGACCGCATCATCCGCGTAAAAAGCGGCCACATTTACTCCGTTCGCATGAACGAGCACATCACGCCCGTGGAACAGCTTGAATGGTAACGCGAAGGGAGCCGGAAAACGCATGACAAAAGCACTCAGAAAAAACACGCGGCGCAGCATTTCGGGCAGCCTTGGGCGATATATCGCTATCCTGCTCATCATTATGCTGGGCGTGGCGTTTCTCACGGGTCTGCGAGATACCCGTCCCATCATGTCCGCCACCGAGACCGCCTATATAAAAAACACGAAGCTCTACGATCTTCGCCTCATCTCCACCATCGGCTTTGATGCGGACGACGTTGCCGCCGTGCAGAAAGCCGACGGTGTGGTTGCCGCCGCAGGCAGTGTGAATGCCGATTTCATCTGGCAGCACGACAGCAAAGAGCGCGTTTACCGTGCACATATGCTGACAGATAACATCAACGAGCCTGTGCTCACTGCCGGACGTATGCCTGAAAACGGCAGTGAGTGCCTTATAGATTCCAGTCGCTTTTCGGAAGACATGATTGGACAAACGATCGAAATTTCCGACTCCAACGACGAAGATACGAAGAAAAGCTTCAAATACAGCACCTACACCGTGGTCGGCCTTGCAGATTCTCCGCTGTACATCCACACGCTGCGCGGCACCACGTCGCTTGGCGACGGCACGCTGCAGGGCTTCGTTCTCATCCCGGAGGACGGCTTCGATTTCGAGTATTACACAGAATTATACGTTACCTGCACCGATGAATTCCCGCTATATAGCGACGATTACGACGATTACATCGATACGTTCTCCGATACTGTCGAAGCCGCCGCCACCGCTTCCGTCAACGCGCGTTTTGATCGCCTCACGTCCGACGGCAAAGCCGAAATTTCAGACGCCGAGAACGAACTGAACGACAAAAAAGCCGAAGCCGAAACGGAGCTTGCCGATGCCAAAGCACAGCTTGACGATGCAAAAGAGACCATCACCTCCGGCGAAACGGAGCTTGCCGACGCGAAAAAGCAATTGGACGATGCCAAAGCACAGTTGGATGCAGGCGCAGAGCAGATTCAGCCCGGCTTCACTTCGTGGGAAAGCGCCCTGCAAAGCGGCTTTGACGCATATTACAGCGGCAAGCAGCAATTAGAGGATGCCCTTGCGGAGAGCCAGGCGCAGATCGACGCCGGTTACGCGCAGCTGCAGGAAAACGAAAAGCTCTACACTGAAAAATATGCCGAATTCACATCCGGCAAAGAGCAGTATGAAGTGGGTCTTGCCGCCGCAAAGGACGCCCGCACACAAATCGACGCCGCACGCGCCGACTTAAACGAGAAAAAAGCGCAGCTCACGGCGGGCTTTGCCGCACTCGACGAAGCGCAGGCGCAGCTTGATGCCGTAAAAGATATGCTCGACCCGGCAGAAGCCGAAGCGCAGCAAACGGCGCTCGATATGCAGCGCGCCGCTTTGAATCAAAATCAGACGCAGCTCGACGATGCCGAAGCCGTATTAAACGAACAGGATGCCGCCCTCACCGCGCAGGAAGCGCAGCTCACAGAGACCGGCAAGCAACTCGATGAAGCCGAAACCGCTCTCTCGCAAATGCGCACGTTGCTCGATGTCGGGCAAAACGATTACACCGACGGCATAGCACAACTTGAATATCAGAGAAAAACGCAAACCGCAAAGCTTGACGAAGCGTATAACTCGCTCATCACGTTTCAAAACGGCATCAAAGAGTACAACGAGGGCCTCTCTTCGTACAACGACGGCGTAAAAGAGCTCGCCGACGGCAAAGCCGAATACGAAGACGGCCTTAAAGACTACGAGGACGGCAAAAAGGAATTTGACGAGCAAATCTCCGATGCCGAACAGAAAATCGCCGACGCCAAACAAGAGCTCGCCGATTTAAAGAAGCCGGAGCTCTACGTTTTAACGCGCGACACAAACGCCGGCTACGTCTCGTTTGAAAGCGACTCCACCATCGTCGAAAAGCTCTCGGGGCTCTTCCCCATTTTCTTCTTCCTCATCGCGGCGCTCGTCTGCTCCACCACCATGACCCGTATGATCGACGATGAACGCACACAAATCGGTACGCTCCGCGCGCTCGGATACAGCCGCGGCTCCATCCTCGCAAAATATCTGCTCTATTCCGGCAGCGCCGCCGCACTCGGCTGTGTCATCGGCTATTTTGCGGGCGGCTATGTTTTCCCGTTCGTCATCTGGACGGCCTACGGCATGCTGTATAGCATTCCGGGTTTCGTCATACTGTATGACCCCGTGCTGTTTGTCATCGCGCTTGCGGCGTCGCTTTTATGCTCGGCGGGCACCACATATTTAGCCCTGCGCATCGAGATGCAGAACATGCCCGCAAACCTCATCCGCCCCAAAACCCCGGCCGCCGGCAAACGCATTTTCCTCGAGCGCATCACGCCGCTGTGGAAGCGCCTGAAATTCCTGCACAAGGTCTCCCTGCGCAACATTTTCCGCTTTAAAAAGCGCATGATTATGATGATTCTCGGCATTGCCGGCTGCACCGCGCTGGTGCTCACCGGCTTCGGTATCCATGATTCCGTCGCGAACATTGCAAACTTCCAGTTTGATGATATTCAAAAGTACGATGTCAGCGCCCAGTTCTCCGATACGCTGACCGAAGATAAAATCAACGAAGTCGAAAGCGACCACAAATCGGAGCTTGATGCCGCCACCGCCGTGCAGATGACCTCCGGTGACGTCACAGGCGACAGCATCACAAAATCCGCTTACATCGTCGCGTCCGACGATCCCGCCATCACCGACATTTTCGATCTGCATATCGACGGTGAGACCGTACCCTACCCCGGCAAAGGCGAAGTACTGCTCACTGAAAAACTCGCTGAGCTCACCGATATCAAAACCGGCGATACCGTCACCGTCTCCGTTTCGGATACGGAAAAAGCCGAGCTCAAGGTCGCGGGTTTAGTTGAAAACTACGTGCAAAATTACCTCTACATGACGGGCGAAACGTACGCCATGGTCGCCGATAAGGGCTACGAGCCGAAAACGCTCCTGCTGCGCGTAAACGACAGCGCAGACGAATATGCGCTTTCCGCCGCACTCTCCAAAACGGACGGCGTATCCTCCGTTTCCGTCGTCACCGATACGCGCAATATGATCGACCAAATGATGCAGAGCCTAAACTATGTCGTCGCGCTCGTGCTCATTTCCGCCGGCGCACTCGCGTTCATCGTCCTGTTTAACCTCGGCAACATCAATCTGACCGAACGCGTCAGGGAAATTGCCACCATCAAGGTGCTCGGCTTCCATTCCGGGGAAACCGGCGCGTATGTGTTCCGTGAAAATATCATTTTGTCCATGATGGGCATCGTCGTCGGCCTGCCGCTCGGCGTTCTGCTGCACACATTTGTGCTCATGCAGATCCGCGTCGATATGGTCTCTTTCAAAGCTGTCATCGCACCCGTCAGCTTCCTTTTGACCGTTGTCATGGTCGTGCTGTTCACCGTCATCACCGACCTCGTCATGCGCAAAAAAATCGCCAAAATCGACATGGCGGAATCCTTAAAATCGATCGAATAAAGAAAAGCTACACCGCACTACTGCGCGAAAAAACGAAGTAAACATTTTTCGTAAAATTCTTGCCGCAGCTCCCTCGGTTTTCTCCGTTTTGAACTATTATGAAGCGAGCGAAAATCCTCTATAATAGAAACCGTTAAATGGTTTATATTGGAAACGCACATTCCTCCCGAATGATAACGAACAACACATTGGCAGGCTCTTTATCAAAGTGCCGCTTTCAGTTTATCGTTCAGGAGGAATTTTTATGCCCAAAAACAAAGTACAGGACGCCGTTTTCACCGCTATCATGGCTATTATCATGGTCTACGGCATGATTGTCTACAATGTCGCGCTGAACACCGGCGGTGTCACAAGCGAAACCTTTCTGCTTGCCCTGCATGAACTGCCCATTATGGCGCCGATCGCGTTTATTCTGGAATTTTTCGTCGTCGGCAAGCTTGCAAAGCGCCTCGCGTTTTCGTTCATGAAACCTACAGACCGCCCGCAGTTCATCACCTATGCCGTTTCCATCTGCATTTGCTGCATCATGTGCCCCATCATGAGCCTTATCGCGACCATGCTTTTTAAAAACACCCACACCTTCGGCACGTTTATTCAGACATGGGGCATGAACTTCCCGTGCGCCGTGCTGTGGCAAATGCTTTACTGTGGCCCGCTCGTCCGCCTGATTTTTCGCTTGATTTTCAGGGAAAAGAAAAGTAAATAAGCATAGAAAAAATTCTCCCTCGGCTCCGCAGCCAAAGGAGAATTTTCTTTATCCCGGCAAAATTTCCGCCAAAATCGCGTTGGAGACCAAAAAGCCTTCCGCGGTCAGCGAAATTCGCTCGTAATCTGCATGTATCAGATTTTTCGGCAAGTGCTTACAACCTTCCAGAACCCCGTCAAACAGCGCACCGCCGTTTTCAAATCGTGTCTCGCAAATCTTTCTTTGCAGCCCCTCGGTCAGCCGAAGCGACAGCATCGCAAACTCCGAAAAACCGCCGCCCGCGCCGTCGTCTGTGGGCACATTGCCGTTTAAAAAGCCCTCTAAATCGCGTGGGAAATAAAATCGCCTGCCCTCCATAAAGGAGTGCGCCGCGGGACCGAGTCCCAAATATTCCCCGCACCGCCAATACTGCAAATTGTGTCGGCTCTCTTTGCCCGGCCGCGCAAAATTGCTGATCTCATACTGGGCGTACCCGTGCTTTTTAAGCTCGTTTACGGCAAACAAATACTGGTCTGCCGTGCCGTCTTCATCGGGCAGATTAAGCTCTTGCTTTGCAAACGGCGTACCGGGCTCTATCTTTAAAATATACGCGGAAACATGGTCGGCCTCGAGTGCCGCGCAAAAATCGATCGAGCTTTTCAGTGTCTCCAAGTTCGAGTTCGGCAGGCCGAGCATCAAATCGACCGAAACATTGTCGATGCTCGCTTCTCTCGCCGCTTCCACCGCTTCCCGCACGGTTTCCGCCGTGTGCCTGCGGCCGAGAATTTTCAATTCCGCCTCGTTTGCGGACTGCATACCCATTGAAATACGGTTGAACCCGCCGCGTTTCAGCGTTTCAAAAAATGAAACGTCTACATCCGCCGGGTTGCACTCCGTCGTGATTTCCGCGTTTTCGGCAACATTAAACTGCTCTTTCACTTTTTCGAGCACGCGGCACAGTCTTTTCGCACCGAACACACTCGGCGTGCCGCCGCCAAAATATACCGTATGCAGCAGCCGTTCGCCGTATTTTTCACCGTACACTGCAAGCCGCGCACACAGCGCCGCTAAATAGCGGTCAAATACGTCGTCTTCTTCCGGCCGCGCGGAGTAGAAATCGCAATACGGGCACTTGCTTTTGCAAAACGGAATGTGGATATACAGCGAAAACGGTTTATTCATCGAGCTTCAGAACCGCCATAAACGCCTCCTGCGGTACTTCTACCGTGCCCAGCTGGCGCATGCGCTTCTTGCCTTCCTTCTGTTTTTCCAGCAGCTTCTTTTTACGGGTGATGTCACCGCCGTAGCACTTCGCCAAAACGTCCTTGCGCATCGCTTTAACGGTCTCACGCGCGATGATCTTGCCGCCGATGCACGCCTGCACCGGCACCTCAAACAACTGGCGCGGAATTTTCTCCTTCAGCTTTTCCACCATCTTGCGGGCGCGCGGGTACGCCTTTTCCGCGTGGATGATAAATGAAAGCGCGTCCACCACTTCGCCGTTCAGCATAATATCCAGCTTCACAAGCTCGCTCTTGCGGTAGCCGATGAGCTCATAGTCAAACGACGCATAGCCGCGCGTGCGGGATTTCAGCGCGTCGAAGAAATCGTAGATAATTTCATTGAGCGGCAGCTCGTAGTGAATATCCACACGGTCGGTGTCAATGTATTTCATATCCTTGAAAATGCCGCGTCTGTCCTGACAAAGCTCCATGATGTTACCCACAAATTCTGTCGGGGAGTAAATGTGCGCGTTCGCAATCGGCTCCTCCGCCAGTGCAATGTGCGAGGGATCAGGGTAATTCGTCGGGTTATCGATGGAAAGCTTTGTGCCGTCCGTCTTTGTAATGTGGTACACAACGCTCGGCGCGGTTGTGATGAGGTCAAGGTTATATTCTCTCTCCAGACGCTCCTGAATGATCTCCATGTGCAGCAGTCCCAAAAAGCCGCAGCGGAAGCCGAAGCCGAGCGCCACGGAGGTCTCCGGCTCAAACGTCAGCGCCGCGTCGTTCAGCTGCAATTTTTCGAGCGCATCTCTAAGGTCTGCATAGTGTGCACCGTCTGCCGGGTACACGCCACAGAAAACCATCGGCTGCACCGCACGGTAGCCGGGCAGCGGCTCTGCCGCCGGTCTGTCCGCCAGCGTAATGGTGTCGCCCACGCGCGCCTCGCGCACGTTTTTGATCGATGCCGTAATGTAGCCGACTTCGCCCGCGGAAAGGCTCTTTGCGGGCTCCAAAGACGTCGCGCGCAGAATGCCGCACTCCACCACGGTGAACTCACTGCCCACCGCCATCATGCGGATGGTGTCGCCGGGGTGCACCGTTCCCTCTTTAATACGCACATACGCGATAACGCCGCGGTATGCGTCATAGTAGGAGTCGAAAATCAGTGCGCGCAGCGGCATGTCCGGGTCGCCCTGCGGTGCGGGAATATCCGTCACGATTTTCTCCATAACGGCTTTGATGTTGAGGCCCGTTTTCGCGCTGATGCGCGGCGCGTCCTCTGCCGGAATACCGATGACGTCCTCAATCTCCGCCGCAACCTTGTCCGGGTCCGCGGAAATCAGATCGATCTTGTTCAATACCGGTACGACCTCAAGGCCTGCGTCCACCGCAAGGTACGTGTTTGCAAGCGTCTGCGCCTCAATACCCTGAGAAGCGTCCACCACCAGCACCGCGCCCTCACAGGCCGCAAGTGAGCGAGAAACCTCGTAGTTAAAGTCCACGTGACCCGGGGTATCGATAAGGTTGAACGTATATGCCTCGCCGTCGTTCGCACGGTAGACAAGCGTCACAGCATGCGCCTTGATGGTGATGCCGCGCTCGCGCTCCAGATCCATGTTGTCGAGGATCTGGTCTTCCATGTCGCGCTTCGCGACCGCCTCGGTCTGCTCCAAAATGCGGTCGGCAAGCGTGCTTTTGCCGTGGTCAATATGTGCAATGATGCTGAAATTGCGAATTTTACTCTGTTCCAAGCGTGATCCTCCTCTTTAGAAGTATACATAGTTAAGTATAGCATTTTCGCGGCGTTTACGCAATGACTGCTTTTGAAAAAGTCCGCATTTTAAGGTGCTTCACACCTTGCGCTTTTCTGCCTAAACGTGGTATCATAGAAAAGACAAAACCACGCGTATACGTGGTTCCATAAGGAGAACCGATATGCCGAGATTTTTTACATCTGCCGTGCAGTTTGACGAAGCCGCGTCCGTAGGCTCTGCCGTCATAGACGGTGAAGACGGCCGCCACATCGCCCGCTCCCTGCGCATGCACACGGGCGACGCCCTCACGCTTTCGGACGGTGCCGGCACCGACTACACAGGCGAAATTGAAAGCATCACGGGCGATACCGTCATGGTGCGCCTTACCGATAAGTTTAAAAACAGAAGCGAGCCCACCCTGCGCGTCACGCTGTACCCCGGTATGCCGAAGGCCGATAAACTGGAACTCATCACGCAAAAAGCCGTGGAGCTCGGTGTCACGAAGATTGTGCCCGTTTTGACCTCCCGCAGCGTTTCCCGGCCGGATGCAAAATCCGTTTCAAAAAAGCAAGAGCGTTTGCAGCGCATCGCGCTTGAAGCTGCAAAGCAGAGCGGCCGCGGCATCATCCCGGAAATCGGTAAAATGACCGATTTAGAGTCCGCGCTCAGAACCGCACCCGGCAAAAAAATTTTATTCTACGAAGGCGGAGGCGAAGCGCTCGGCACGCTCGTCTCCCCCGATGAGGCCGAAGTTTCCGTCTTCATCGGCCCGGAGGGCGGCTTTGACGCTGCCGAAGTGCAGCTCGCTAAACAATACGGCGCTACACCCGCCACGCTCGGCCCACGCATTTTAAGAACAGAAACTGCACCGCTTGCGGCGCTTTCCGTTTTAATGTACATCACGGGGAATATGCAATGAAAACAGTTTTAGTCACCGGCGCGTCGGGTGAGATCGGCGCTGCCATCGCAAAAGAATTCGCCGCCGCAGGTTACGCCCTCGCGCTCCACGGCGCAAAGCACATTGAAAATGTAAATCAACTTGCCGAAACTTTCAAATCAAACGGCATCGAAGCCTATCCCGTCTGCGGCGACCTTTCCGACCCCGCCGCATGCGAGCGCGTGTGGGCGGACACCGAAAAAAAACTCGGGCATATTGACGTTCTCGTCAACGCCGCCGGCATCTCGCTCGTCGATTTTTTCGACGCCATGACGCCCGCACAGTGGAAAACTTTGTGTGACACGAATCTGTCCTCCGCCGTTTACCTCTCTCAATGCGCGTCCCGCTCCATGATCCGCCAAAAATCCGGCGCTATCGTCAATGTCTCGTCCATTTGGGGCGTGAGCGGCGCGGCAATGGAAGTCGCATATTCCGCCGCCAAGGCCGGTATGCTCGGGCTCACCCGCGCACTGGCCTTGGAGCTCGCCCCGTCGAACATCACCGTCAATGCTGTCGCACCCGGCTATATTGATACCAAAATGAACGCCCATTTGTCCGAAGACGAGAAAAAAGCGCTGTGCGAGGAGATTCCCCTCGGGCGCGCAGGCACCCCGGCAGAGGTTGCCGCAGGCGTCAGATTTTTAGCCGAAAGCCCGTACATCACCGGTGAAACGCTCGTCATTTCGGGCGGCTGGCGTTAAGGAGAAGATTTACCATGTCCAAACAAATCGATGCTTATTCCTTCGCACTCGGCGTGTGCGAGGCATTCTGCGAGGTTGTCCGTGCCGGCGTAAAGCGCATCGCGCTCAGCCATCCGTTCACAGAAGACGAACTTCAAAACGCACTCGGCGCAGATTTTCTCCCCGCGTGTGAAGCAGTTGCCCGAAAGTACGGCTGCAAAGCGTATTATTTAAAAGAACCGCTCATCACCGACCTTTTTCCGGTCTCGTTGAACCGCGGCAAGCAAAATGTCGTTTTCTACCGCGAAGACCGTGACCTCGAAGAATTCTTAAGCATCCAACACGATAAGCAAACCCTCATCGCCGAAAACAATTATACGGACGAAAACCGCCGCCAAATCGCCGTGCGTTACGGGCATCTGCTCTCGTACAGCGACGAAGCCATCGCCCGCTATTTAGCGCAAAATACAGAACTCGAGTAATCAAAGGAGCACCCCTATGTCCATGACCATTAACAAAGAGCTGCCGAACCCGGCGGCCCTCAAAGCCGAATTTCCCGTCCCGGAGCACATCAAAGAAATCAAAGCCGCGCGCGATAAAGAGATTGCCGCCGTGTTCCGCGGAGAGTCCGATAAATTTCTCGTCATCGTCGGCCCCTGTTCGGCGGATAACGAAGAAAGCGTCTGCGAATACACCCGTCGCCTTGCCCGTGTGAACGAGCAGGTGAAAGACCGCCTCATCCTCATTCCACGCATCTACACCAATAAGCCCCGCACCACGGGCGAGGGCTACAAGGGCATGCTGCACCAGCCGGACCCCGATAAAGCCCCTGACCTGCTCGGCGGCATCATCGCCATCCGCAAAATGCACATGCGCGCCATTGAGGAGACCGGCCTCACATGCGCAGACGAAATGCTGTACCCCGAAAACCGCAGCTATTTGGATGACCTTCTGTCCTACGAAGCCATCGGTGCGCGCTCGGTCGAAAACCAGCAGCACCGTCTGACTGCAAGCTCCATGGATATCCCCGCCGGCATGAAAAACCCCACCTCCGGCGATCTTGCCGTCATGATGAACTCCATCAAAGCCGCCCAAAGCGCGCACAACTTCATCTATCGCGGGTGCGACGTCACCACTACCGGCAACCCGCTCGCCCACGCTATTTTGCGCGGCGGCGTTGATAAATACGGCACAACTATCCCGAACTACCACTACGAGGATTTAAAACGTCTCGCTTCCCTCTACGAAGAAAGCGGGCTCGAAAATCCCGCCTGCGTCGTGGATGTCAACCACTCGAATTCCGGCAAAAAGTTCAAAGAGCAGATCCGCATCGTCAGCGAGGTGCTGCACAGCCGTTCCTACGACCCCGCCATACACAAGCTCGTCAAGGGCGTCATGATTGAAAGCTACCTCTTCGAGGGCGCGCAGAAGATTTGCCCGGAGATGATCCACGGCAAATCCATCACAGACCCCTGCCTCGGCTGGGAAGACACCGAAAAGCTGCTTTACAGCATCGCGGAAAAAGCGTAAAGGGAGTTGTAAGATGAAACTGTACGTCACACGCCACGGCGAAACACCCATGAACGCTGCGCACCGCGTCTGCGGCCTCACGAATATCGACCTCACCGAAAAAGGCATCGCGCAGGCAAAAGAAGCCGGGCGCAGCCTCCAAGATAAAGGCATCAAGCGCATCATCGCCTCCCCGCTCCTGCGCGCCCAACACACCGCAAGGCTCATCGCAGACGAGATCGGCATAGATACCATCGAGACCGAACAGCGGCTCATCGAGCAAAACTACGGCATCTACGAAAATACCGACTGGGACGGCGAAGCGTTCAACGCAAATAAGCGCGAGTTCGCCGTACGCTACCCCAGCGGCGAATCCATGCTGGACTTAGCCGGTCGGCTCTACCCGCTTTTAAACAAGCTGAAAGCCGAAAACGGCCCCACCACACTCCTCGTCTGCCACGGCGGCATCTGCCGCATGATCCGCACCTACTTCTTAGATGTCAAAAACACCGACTACGCCGCCTTCAAGCTCCCAAACTGCGGCATCATGGAGTTTGATCTGTAAAAAAAGCATCTCGGCTAAGCCGAGATGCTTTTTGCTTACGCTTCCGTCGCAGTGCCATGCTGCGGGTCGTGCTCGCGTTTGATGCAGCGGTCAAGCCACTTGCCTCGCAAATAATAAATAACGAAGATCACCGCCGTGATGACCCATGATACCGGGTAGTTCATCGCGACCATCTGCATCGTGTGCCAATATGGAACCACAAGCAATATCCACACTACGCGCAGACCGCATACGCCGATGCAGGTGATGAGCATCGGCTGCAAAGCCTCGCCGGCACCGCGAATCGCGCCGGACAAAATCTCGATAAAAACAAACGTAAAGTAGGACGGCGCCAATACCAAACAGAACTGCGCACCGATATTCACAACCTCCGCATCGCCCGTAAAGAACATCAAAAGCTGATAGCGGAAAATAAACAGCAGCGCGGAAAGCGCGATGATCGTGCCAAGGCACATGCCAAGGCCCACACGCGTGCAGCGCTTCATGCGGTCATACTGGCGTGCGCCGAAGTTCTGCCCGGCAAATGTCGTCACCGCAATGCCAAACGCGTTCATCACCATCCAGATAAAGCCGTCAATCTTGCCGATGGCCGCCCAAGCCGCGATAGCCGTCGTGCCAAAGCTGTTGATGCTTGCCTGAATGAGGATATTCGAGAATGAATACATCACAGACTGCAAGCCGGCCGGCAAGCCGATGCGGACCACATTCTTTAGAATGTCCTTGTGAAAGCGAATTTTGCGCAGCTCCACACGGTATGCTTCCTGCGTGCCCATCAGGCGGATCATCAAAAGCACGGCGCTGATCAGCTGCGATAGAATCGTCGCAAACGCTACACCGAACACATCCCAGTGAAACACCACCACGAACAATAAATCGAGTACCACGTTTGCAAGGCAGCACACAATCAAAACGTACAGCGGCATACGGCTGTCGCCGATGGCGCGCAGAACACCTGTGCCGATATTATAAATCAGGTTGCCGATGATGCCAAGATAATATACGTTCATGTACAAAACCGCGTCATCCATGATGTCGTCCGGCACACCCATCGCCAGCATTGTCGGGCGCGCCGTCACAATGCCGAAGACCATAATGACAACGCCGCCCGCCACCGCCAGCGCCATGGACGTGTGGACAGATTTAGAAAGATTTTCGCGGTCGTTTGCGCCGAAATATTGCGAAATAATGACCGTCGCGCCGGAAGCTACGCCGACAAAAAAACCTACAAGCAGGTTGATGACCGTGCCCGTCGTGCCCACAGCCGCCAACGCCTCGGTGCCGACAAACTGACCGACAATGATCGTGTCAACCGTGTTATACAACTGCTGAAAAAAAGTGCCGATCAAGATCGGAAAGAAGAAAAGCAAAAGCTGTTTCCAAATAACACCTTCCGTGATCCCGTTTTTTGTTTTTTCCAAACGTCCTCCCCCTTTGATACCCTATAACGCCTATTCTTAAACCGCGCTCCAAACACGCATACGCCCATTCTAACACCTTTTCTCCCATTTTTCAAGCGGTTACAAAAATAAAAGTACGAAATAGGATTTTAATTTGACATCTCAGGAGATAGCCGCACCCGTTTCCCGGCGCGTATATTTCAATCCTACCGTACGCAAAGCTTTTCGCGTGTGGTTCATCGAAAATTCCGCCGCCGGAAAGCTGTTCGGTGAATGGAACGACAAAGGCAAACTTTTTAGCCACTAAAAAGCGCCCGCAGGGTCAAACCTTGCAGGCGCTTTCACTTTACTTTTCTTTACTCCACATACGTAACGGGGAATTTCTTCTCCTTCACAGGCGTTTCTGCTGCCGCATAACCGATGGCCGCAATGCCGAATACCTTGTGGTTCTCCGGCACGCCGAACTCCGTCAAAACGGCGCGCACCTCAGGCACATCGCACGTGTCGGAAAGCTGGTTGATCCACACAGTACCAAGCCCCATGGAATGCGCCGCGAGGAAGATATTTTCAAGCGCGCAAGCGTTGTCCCAGGACGTGATACCCGTGTCGCCGATCAGCTCGTTCGACGGAATGATAAGCGCGGCGGGCTTATACATGTCGTACTTCTCGTTGCCGAGCGCCTTGCCCACAGCCATCGCAAGCTTCGTGATTTTCTCGCGATTTAAAACAGCAGAAAAATGCCATGTCTGGCGGTTCATCGCGCTCGGTGCATGCACAGCGCACTGCAAAAGCGTGTCGATCTTTTCTCTCTCCACCGGGCGGTCGTCATACGCGCGGACACTGCAGCGGGTCAAAATGTTCTGAATCACTTCATTCGTCATAAAAACGCTTCCTCTCTTTGATTTTTCGGGTATGTACCCTTATTTTTAAGCGGTCATCCGCTTATTGGCTCAAAATTTTTCCGCCAAAAGCGCGGCGATTTTCTCTAAAAATGCCTCATCTTCTGCGGTAAAGCGATCTTCAAACGGGCTGTCCACATCCAAAACAGCATAGACTTTTCCGTCTTTCATCACCGGCACCACAATCTCCGCACGGCTCGCGCTGTCGCAGGCAATATGCCCCGGGAACGCGTGCACGTCCGCTACGCGCAGCGTTTTCTTCTCCGCAAGCGCTGTGCCGCACACACCGCGCCCCGCTTTGATGCGGATGCACGCCGGTTTACCCTGAAACGGCCCTAAAAGCAAATTGCCATCCGGCTGCACCGTGTAAAAGCCCACCCAGTTGATGTTTTTCAGTGTTAGATTCAACAGTGCCGAAAGGTTCGCCATGTTCGGCACAAGCTCCGGCTCGTCTTCAATGAGTGCCTTCGCCTGCAAAACGACGTCTTCATACGTCCCGCTGCCTTGAAGCTCAAAACTCATTTTTTATACTCCTTGTAAACAAAGCGTTGACTTCATCGTGTGCATTTTCGCCTTTATACAACACATTGTATACCGCGCGGCAAATCGGTAAATCGGCTGAAACCGTCTTGCCAAGGCGCAAAAGCGCGTCCACGGCGTAATAGCCCTCCGCCAAATCGGTGTACAGCTCGTTTTTCACAAACTTCTCGCCGAACATGCGGTTGTGCGAATACGGCGAAAACAACGTCGCTTCGTAGTCACCGAGGTGACAAAGCCCGTAAGCCGAAAGCTCGTTGCCGCCTAAAGCGTCAATCAGCCGCGCAATCTCACGCGTGCCGCGCGCCATCAAAGCGCCTTTTAACGTCGAAAGCCCGAGGCCGTCCAGCATACCGGCGGCAATGCCGACGACATTCTTCGCCGCCGCACCGATCTCATTGCCGATGAGGTCCTGTCCGTAGTAAAAGCGAATGAGGTCGCTGCCGAATGATTCCACCAGCGTCTTTTTTGCGTCTTCGCTGTCGCTGTCAATGACCATGCAGTTCGGCACACCGGCCGCAAACTCCTGTACATGGCCGGGACCAACCCAAACGGCGACCGCGTTCGAGCTGTCACACTCCGCGGCACACACCTGGGAAAGCCGCATGCCGGTTTCAATCTCCACGCCTTTCATGCACAGCACGAAAATTTTATTTTTCAGCTCAAACGGCTGAAGCTCGCGCATCAGGCCGCGCAGGCCCTGCGAGTTGACGGAGATTACGATCACGTCGCTGTCTTTCACAGCGTACAAAGAATTTGTCAGATGTAAGGTTTCGGGCAGCTCTACAAGCCCGTTCGTACGGGTTTCGATGAGCTTTTGCATGTGGGCAGAGCTTTTCCGCCCGTAAAGGGAAACACTGTGGCCGATCTTATCGAGGTACCACGCGATAAACGTGCCCCAACGGCCGCAGCCGATAACGGTAATTTTCATAGGGAATGCTAAGGTCCTTCCAAAGGGGTAATGTAAGCGCGAAATTCAAATCACAGCTCTGTAAATAAATCTTTTGCGTCTTTGGCGTAAATGATGCCGGAAACGACGGCGAGCAAGGTTGCAATCGCCATCACGACAAAATTCATCCATGTAAATATCGGAGAAAGCGTCTCCGTCGGCAAAGCCAAAATGCCGTATGCGCCAAGATCGAGAATGTACTGCGTCAACAGCACGATGCAGATTGCGACAATCTGCGACACGGTTTTCGCCTTGCCCCAGTTGTTCGCCGGGATCACCCTGCCCTGCTCCACCGCAATAAGGCGGATGGACGTCACGGCAAATTCGCGGACCATAATAAGGAGCACAAATACCGTGTTCGTCATGCCGTTCGCCACAAAACAGACAAGCGCCGACATCACCATGATCTTATCGGCCAAGGGGTCCATCAGCTTGCCGAAATTTGTGATGAGGTGATCGCGCCGCGCGATTTTGCCGTCCAAGTGGTCGGTGTACGACGCAATGCCGAAAATTGCCAGCGCCACTAAATTGTGGTGTGGGAATATGTCGCCGGAAAGCAGCATGAAAAGCACAAAAAACGGTACTAAGACGATGCGCAGTATCGTCAGTTTATTCGGTAAATTCATAGCGGTTCTCCCGTTTAGACACGCGTACCGAACAGGTCGCCGTCAATGGCCTCGTCCACGTGCACCGTTACCATTTCACCGTAGTACGGCTTCGTTTCCGCAGAGAAAAACACCTTGCCGTCAATGTCCGGCGCGTCCATGGCGCTGCGGCCGAACCAGCATTCGGCGTAGCGATCAAAGCCCTCCGTCAACACGGTGATGTCCCTCCCAACCTGCTTTTCGCCAAGGCGGTCCATAATGTTCATCTGTGATTCCATGATGATCTCCGCGCGGTGGTTCTTCACCTCGTCGTCGATCTGGTCGGGCATCAAAGCCGCCGGCGTGCCCTCCTCCTGCGAGTAGGCAAAGCAGCCGAGGCGCTCAAATTCAATGTCTTTCACAAATTCCGCAAGCTCGGTGAATTCCTCCTCCGTCTCGCCCGGGAAACCCGTAATAAGCGTTGTGCGCAGCGTCACGCCCGGAATCTTCTCGCGGATCTTCTTCATCAGCGCCGTCAGGCTCTCACGGTCGCCGGTGCGGTTCATGCGCTTTAAAACGCGTGCGGAAGCGTGCTGCAGCGGCAGATCGATATACTTCACAATCTTCTCTTCCTCCGCCATCGTCTCCAAAAGCTCATCCGTCAAAGCGTCCGGGTAACAATAGAGCACGCGCAGCCACTTGAGGCCGTCAATTTTGCACAGGCGGCGCATTAGCTTTGCAAGGGAATATTCGCCGTACAGGTCAATGCCGTAGCGGGTCGTGTCCTGCGCAATAAGGATGAGCTCCTTCGCGCCGTTTTCAACGAGACCGCGCGCTTCTTCCTCAATGCTCTCCATCGTTCGGCTGCGGTAGCCGCCGCGGATCATCGGAATCGCGCAGTAAGTACATTTGTTGTCGCAGCCCTCTGCAATCTTGATATACGCAAAATAGCTCGGGGTCGAAAGCTCGCGCTCGCCGCACAGCGGCATTTTGCTCTTTTCGGGAAAACTCTCCGTAAAATCATTCATTGCACTTTCAATGCACGCCGCAATGTCCGCGTTCGCGCCGATGCCGAACACGCCGTCCACCTCGGGCAGCTCTTTGTGAATTTCCTCGCGGTAGCGCTCCGCAAGACATCCCGTCACCACAATCTTCTTGATGCGGCCCTCTTTTTTCAGTGTCGCAAGCTCCAGAATTTCATCGATGGATTCCTGCTTCGCGCTGTCGATAAAGCCGCAGGTATTTACGATTGCAACGTCCGCAAGCGCAGCGTCATCGCACAGCTCAAAGCCCGCGTTTTTCAGGTTCGCCATCAGCATTTCGCCGTCCACCTGGTTTTTGGCACAGCCAAGGCTGACCATTCCCACTTTAATTGCCATGTATATAACCCTTTCTCGGTGCATATCCAAGCCTTAGACATGCCCTTATATAATTTCTGTTCTGCCGCTACCTATTTTAGCAGAAAACGAGCGGCTTTTCAATCGAAATGCCGCCCGTTCACAAAAATCATACAATTATACGCGCAAAAACACGCTTGCCGCCCGGAAATCATGCCTTTTTTGCACACCCTGTCCGTCTCGCGCAACGCACAAAACGGCCCTGCAACCAAAGCAGCGCCGTTTTACGGTCATTCTTCTGAATTTAAGACAGAGAAGATCTCGTCAAAGCCGTAGCCATAGCGCTGCAAGGCGGCTACGGCACGGCGGCGCACTTTTTCGTCTTCGCGCGCCATGGGATACTTTCGCTCCAAAATGGCGCGGATGTTTTCCTCTGTTTCCGAACGTTCTGTGGAAAACTCGTCCATCACCGCGGCGATGAGCGCATCGTCAATGCCCTTTTGGCGCAGCTCCTGCTTTACGCGGCGCGCGCCGAATTTTTTGCGTGTGAAAAGCTCGTTTGCAAGGCGGCGGGCGTAGTCCTCGTCATTTAGTAAGCCCAGCTCTTCCATGTGCTCCACGGCGCTTCGGGCAGCCTCGCGGTCAAATTCCGCGCGGGTGATCTTGTTTTCCAGCTCTTTTTTGGAGTGGGCGCGGTGCTCCAAAAGGTACAGCGCCTTTTCCTCGGCGCGGTGCTTTGCGGATGCCTGCAAAAGCGCGTGCAGCTCCTCGTCGTCGAGCTCGTCGCCGATGGCAATGCCGCGGCGCAAAAGCGTTTCCGTGTCCACCTTCACCGCCGCTTCGCCGTCAATATAAAGCTGTGAAAGCCTGTGGCGGCGCGGGGCGATGTCCGTGATCTTCATTATTCGTCGTCATCGACCGTGATGTCGATGTCTGCCTGCACGTTCTTACGGGTGTTCTCCGCCTGCTCGGGGGATTCTTCCTCCTCGGCCTTTTCAACGGGCTTCGGCGCACTGCCGCCCTTGATGGACTTTGCGTAGAGCTTATCCGCATTCTGACGGACGAGCTCGGAAATTTCCTCAAAAATATCCGGGTTGTCGCGCAGGAAGTTCTTCGCATTGTCGCGGCCCTGACCGATACGCGTGCCGTTATACGAGAACCACGCGCCGCTCTTCTGCACGATCTCGAGTCTTTCGGCAAGGTCAAGCAGGTCGCCGACCTTCGAGATGCCCTGCCCGTACATGATGTCGAATTCGACCTCACGGAACGGCGGCGCAACCTTGTTTTTCACAACCTTGACCTTTGTGCGGGAGCCGATGATGTCGGTACCGCTCTTCAAAACCTCCTTCTTGCGCACATCGAGACGCACGGAGGAGTAGAATTTCAGCGCGCGGCCGCCCGGCGTGACCTCCGGATTGCCGTAGACAACGCCGACTTTTTCGCGCAGCTGGTTGATGAAAATGGCGACGCAGTTTGACTTCGAGATGGCACCGGCAAGCTTTCTTAACGCCTGCGACATCAAACGCGCCTGCAAGCCGACATGGCTGTCGCCCATTTCGCCCTCGATCTCCGCGCGCGGAACGAGCGCCGCCACGGAGTCCACAACGATAACATCGATGGCGTTGGAGCGCACGAGCGCCTCGGTGATCTCGAGCGCCTGTTCGCCGGTATCCGGCTGCGAAACGAGCAGAGAATCCACGTCTACGCCGAGCGCGGACGCATAGACCGGGTCAAGTGCGTGCTCCACGTCGATAAACGCCGCGTTGCCGCCCATTTTCTGGCCTTCGGCGACGCAGTGGAGCGCCAAGGTGGTCTTACCGGAGGATTCCGGCCCGTAGATCTCAATGATTCTGCCGCGCGGCAGACCGCCGATACCGAGCGCGAGGTCCAGTGAAAGAGAGCCGGTGGAGATCGCATCCACGTGCATGCCGTTGTTCTGGCCGAGGCGCATAACAGCGCCCCCGCCGAACTGCTTTTTAATCTGCGTCAACGCAGTCTCAAGCGCTTTGCGCTTGTCTTCGGGCTTGATGTCCTCCACTTTTTTGCTTACGGGGCTTTTATTTTCCTTCGCCATGGTTATATCCTCACTTCTTTTGAAATTTGGGTTATGGTTCCTGATGGATTGTGTTTCCGTCGAGCGTGGTTAAAGTTTTCGCCAACCTTTTTCAAAAGGCTGCGGTTTCCAAAGGTGAAACTCTTTTTTACTGCCTCTATTATACTAAATCCGTCGAAAAAAAGCAACGGTTTTCTCGAACATATTTTCTTTTCTTGCTGAGGTGAGCGAAAAAGCGACAGTTAAGAGGACATCACAGGACATCGGCGGACATCTTTTTGCGCAAAAAGGGCAGAACCCCGGAGAAAACCGGAACTCTGCCCTTTTTTAGCTTATGTAGAAATTACAGACCGAGCAGTTCGGTTGCCGCTTTCTCCATTTTTGCGATGATCTCATCGGACTCTGCGGCGGTTTTACCCTTGCCGGAGAGGTAAATTTTGATCTTCGGCTCTGTGCCGGACGGGCGGACGATGAGCTTGCTGCCGTTCTCCAGACGATACTCGAGCACGTTGGACTTCGGAAGCGTGATCTCCGTCTTCTCCGCGCCCTCTGTGCGCACGGAAAGCTGATAGTCGCTGTCCCCGACGACCTTGAAGCCGGCAATCTCTGCCGGAGCGTTGTGGCGCAGATGATCCATGATGGAATTCATCTTCTTCATGCCGTCTTCGCCCTCAAACGCGAAGTTGCACAGGGCGTTCTTGTAGTAGCCATACTTTTCGTACAGAACATTGATGGCATCGACGAGCGTCATGCCCTTTTCTTTGTAGTAGGAAGCCATTTCGCAGATGATCATGCTGCCGTCCACGGCGTCCTTATCGCGCACATAGCCGCCGGAGAGGTAGCCGTAGCTCTCTTCAAAGCCGAGCAGGTAGCGCTCCGGGTGGCCTTCGCTCTCAAGCAAAGCGATCTGGTCACCGATATACTTGAAGCCGGTGAGGGTACGGCGAATTTCAATGCCGTAATCCTTCGCGATGCCGTTGACCATATCGGTGGAAACAATCGTCGTGACCGCGACCGGGTCCTTCGGCATGGTGCCGAGTTCCGTTTTGCACTGTGCAATAAAGTTCAGGAGCAGAATGCCCACTTCGTTGCCGGTCATGAGCACATACTCGCCGTGCTGGTTGACGGCGATGCCTACGCGGTCACAGTCCGGATCGGTCGCGAGCAGCAGGTCGGGCTTTACGGTCTTGCAGAGATCAAGGCCCTTCTGGAGTGCTTCGCGGATTTCCGGATTCGGGTACGGGCAGGTGGGAAAGTTGCCGTCCGGCTCGCTCTGCTCCGGCACAACGGTGATATTCTTCACGCCGATGCGGTCGAGGATGCGCAGCACGCACATTTTGCCGCTGCCGTTGAGCGGGGTGTAGACGAGCTTGAGGTTATCCGCCGGCTTACCGAGGATGCTCACGCCGTAAACCGCGTCGATGAACGCGTTGACGGTCTCTTCGCCAATATATTCCGCCTTGCCGGAAGCAAGGGCCTCCTCAAACGGGATTTTCTTCACGTCCGCGAAAATATCGAGCGCTTCGATCTCCGCCATAATGCCGTCTGCCATGCCTTCCGTTACCTGACAACCGTCGTTGCCGTAGGCCTTATAGCCGTTGTACTTTGCCGGGTTGTGGCTTGCGGTAACGCAGATGCCTGCATCACAGTGCAGGTGACGCACAGCGAAGGACAGCGCCGGGGTCGGCATGAGTTGCGGGTAGAGGTACGCCTTGATGCCGTTTGCGGCGAGCACCGCTGCGGACTCTTTGGAGAACAGCACGCCCTTGTTGCGGCTGTCGTGTGCAATGGCAACGGAAAGGAGCTTACCCTCCGTGTTGTGCTTATTCAGGTAGTTTGCAAGGCCCTGTGTCGCCTTGCGCACCGTGTAGACGTTCATGCGATTCGTGCCTGCGCCAATGACACCGCGAAGGCCGCCGGTGCCGAAGGCAAGGTCTCTGTAAAAACGGTCGTTTATCTCCTCGGGCTGATCCTTAACGGAAAGCAGCTCTTCTTTCAAGTCGGGATCGTCCAGTTCGACGCTAAGCCATCTTTCATACTCGGTCATACTCTATTCTTCCTTCCATGGTTTAAATTTTCGGCAGTGCGAAAAAACGTATCTGCCTTATGTTAAATGCGGATGACCCGCACCTACACGCTATAATTAGATTACCATTTTATCTGTGCAATGTCAATGACAAATTGCGTCGCTCCATGTCAATTTATGTGTAAAATATTTGTTAGTATCCCGGCGGGCGAAACATCAACCAACCCACAGGTTGCGCGAAAGCCCGAGCAGGAGCCGGGGTTTAAGATATACAGTCCGTCGTCGTAGGTCTCGAGCGCCTCGTGCGTGTGGCCGAACAGCAAAAGATTCGCACCCGCTTCCCTTGCGGCGCACACAACGGTATAGAGCCCTGATTTCACATGGTAAAGGTGCCCGTGTGTGCAGAAAATTTTAGCGCCGTCAAGGTCTAAAATTTCGCGTACCGGCACGTCTGCGCAGCCGAGGTCACAGTTGCCGCGCACGGAGTAAAATGCGATATTCGGGAACAGGGCGCGCATCATTTGAAAATCGTTTTGCCCGTCGCCGAGAAAAATGACGGCATCCACGTCTCTGTGCTTTTCGAGCGTTTCGCGCATATAGAGCGGCATGCCGTGGGAATCCGAAAAAACCAGCAGTTTCATGAAAATTCTCCTTCTTTTGAATTTAACGCAGATGAGGTCTCATTTTTTCGCGCCGCGCATAAACTGTAAACGGAAGTTTCCCTAAAGGGAGGGTTTACCATGAACGAACGTGAAATACAATCGCTTTTGGCTTTGGCGGCGAAACGGCTGCACACCACGCCGGAAGCGCTGCGCGCCGCCGCCGAAAACGGCGACCTGCAGAACATTATGGGCGGTCAAAATAACGCGGCGGCTTCGCAGCTAAACCGCGTTTTAAGCGACCCGGAGGCCGCGAAAAAGCTGCTTTCCACACCCGCCGCGCAGAAACTGTTTGAGGCTCTCGGCGGCAAAAAATAGAAAGGAGGTGAGCGGCGGTGGAAGACCTGGCCGCAGCCGTACAATCCATTTTAAACGACCCGCAAAGCATGGCGCAGCTGCAGGGCGTGATGAACTCGCTTGGCATGAATCCGCCGCAAGCCCCTGCCCCGGCTTCGCCGCCGGTGCAGCAAAAACCGGCGGCCGCCGCGCCGCTCAATTTGCTGAACACTCTAAACAACAGCGATCCGATGACGGCGATGCTTTTGCGCGCCGCGCCGCTTTTGGCAAGCGCGAACCGCGAGGATGACTCCACGCGATTGCTTGCGGCGCTGCGCCCTTTGCTCGGCGAAGCACGGCAGAAAAAGCTGGATGAAGCCTCGAAAATTTTGAAGCTCTTGCACCTTTTGCCGCTTTTGAAAGAGAGCGGCGTTTTACAGAATATTCTTTGAGAAAGGCGGGGTAAAATGCCGAGTAACATGCCGGACGCACGCGCCGTGGAAGAAGCCTTGCGCCGCGCGCGGGAAATGCAGGGGCGCTCGGCGCATCACGCGCCGCCCCCGCCGGAAAAGTCAACGGAGGAATCGCCGCAGGGAAATGCGGAAACGTCAACTGAAATACCGAAGGAATTTCAGGCTGCGCCGAATAGACCTCTTTCTCCTCTCGATACGCTGCTAAAAGACAAGGAGCGCACGCTTTTGCTTGCACTCCTCCTTTTGCTTTACAACGAAGGCGGCAGTGCGGAGCTTTTGTTCGCGCTCTTTTATCTGCTTATCTGATCTGACCGTCGCCGCGGATGATGAATTTGTAGGAAACGAGCTCATTCAAGCCCATGGGGCCTCTGGCGTGCAGCTTCTGCGTGGAGATGCCGATCTCTGCGCCGAGCCCAAGCTCGCCGCCATCCGTGAAGCGCGTGGACGCGTTTACATAGACCGCCGCCGCATCGACCTGTGCCGTGAACCGCTCCGCCGCACGGAGGTTCTCGGTGACGATGCACTCGCTGTGGCCGGTAGAATACTGCGCAATGTGCGCGATGGCCGCGTCAAGGCTGTCTACGACGCGCGCGGCTAAGATATAATCGAGGTATTCTGTTGCCCAGTCCGCTTCGGTCGCGGGTTTGGCTTCGGACAGAAGTTCGCATGTGCGCTTATCGCCGCGCAGCTCTACGTTTTTCTCTTTGAGCTTATTTGAGATGACAGGCAGCGCCGCTTCGGCAATGTCCTTGTGCACCAAGATCGTTTCGATGGCGTTGCAAACGGACGGACGGGAGGTTTTCGCGTTGAAAATGATATTCGCCGCCATTTCGATGTCTGCGTCTCTGTCGACATACACGTGGCAGTTGCCGACGCCGGTCTCGATGACCGGTACCTTGGCGTTTTCCACCACGGCGCGGATAAGCCCTGCGCCGCCGCGCGGAATGAGCAAATCGAGGTACTCCGTCATGCCCATGAGCTCCACGCTGGACGCGCGGGAGGTATCCTGTACAAGCTGAACGCTGTCGCGCGGGAGGCCGGCGGATTCTATCGCATCGCGCAGAACCTCGGCGATGGCATTATTGGAGCGGAACGCTTCCTTGCCGCCGCGCAGAATGACGGCACTGCCCGTCATAAGGCACAGCGCAGCCGCGTCGCTCGTCACGTTCGGACGCGCTTCGTAAATGATGCCGATAACACCCATCGGCACCGTGATTTTTTCCACTTTAAGCCCTTTGGGGTTCGTTTCGCCGCTTAAAATGCGGCCCACGGGGTCGCGTTGGGCGGATACGTCTTCCACGCCCTTTGCCATGCCCTCCATGCGGGCAGGCGTGAGCGCCAAGCGGTCGAGCATGGCTTCGCTCATGCCGTTTTCTTTTGCGGCTTTAAGGTCTTCTTCGTTCGCGGCAAGAATTTCTGCCTGACGCGCGCGCAGGGCAGCCGCGGCGGCGTTTAATGCCGTGCGCTTTTTTTCGCCCGCGGTGCGCAGAACGGCGGCGGCTTTTTGGGCTGCGGCACCCATTTTTTGAAGTTCTGTCATACGCGTTGTGTCCCTTTCTGTAAATTACGGCATGAACACCGTGCCGATGTCCTCACCGTCGAAAATGCGGTAGAGGTTCTCCGGATCTTCGCCGGAGAGGATATATGTCGGGATATTTGCACGCCCTGCAATCTCTGCGGCGCGAATTTTCGTCGCCATGCCGCCTGTACCGCGTGCGGAGCCTGCCCCGCCCGCCATGGCACGCACCTCGTCGTCGATCTTCTCGATGACGCTGAGACGCTTTGCGTCGGGATAGGCCTTCGGGTTTTTGTCGTATACGCCGTCGATGTCCGTTAAGATCATCAGCACGTCTGCGTTGATGATGCTTGCGACGATGGCGGAAAGCGTATCGTTATCGCCGAAGTTGCGGCCCTCGAGCTCATCGACCGCAACGGTATCGTTTTCGTTGACGATCGGAATGACGTTCATATCGAGCAGCTCACGGAATGTATTTTCCACGTTGCGGCGGCTGATGGGCTGCGAGGTGACATCTGCCGTGAGCAAGACCTGCGCGACGTTCTGATGATATTCGCCGAAGAATTTATCGTAGGCAAACATCAGCTCGCACTGGCCGATGGCGGCAAGCGCCTGCTTTTTGGCGGTGTCGTCCGGGCGCTCCGGCAATCCGAGCTTGCCCATGCCCACGCCAATGGCGCCGGACGTAACGAGCACGATGCGACGGCCGCCGTTTTGCAGGTCGCACAGCGTGCGGCAGAGCTTATCGATGCGGCGCAGGTTCATTTTGCCGTTTTCGTATGTCAAGGTTGAGGTGCCGATTTTCACCACAACGGTTTTTACTGTATTTAAATCCATGACTTTATTTGTTTTCACCGCAAATTCGCGGCAAAAACGTCCTTTCCCCATTCTCTTTTCTGCTCCATTATACATGGAAACAACGCAAAAAGAAAGCCTTTTTGCAAAAACTCAGGCGTTAAAAACGTCTAAGTCTTCGCCGTTTACGACCTTGCCCGTGTAGCCCGCATCGCGGATCTCCTGCAAAATGAGGTCGCTGCGGCGGCGCGTTTCGGCTTCGACATCAATGGCGTTATCCTGAATATTCATGTGGTAAATGCGGTGGTAGGTGACGAGCAGCTTCGGCTGCGCTTTTTTCGCGACCTCGGCTAAATCTGTGCTGAGCGTATGCACCTCGCGGTGATATTTCTGCCACTTCGGTTCGCGCGCGGCAATGCCGGCGGCATACTCGACCTCGTGCAGCAGAATATCGCAGTTTTTGGCCTTTTCCGCGACGATGTCGAGCGGGGCGGTATCACCGCTGATGACAACGGTCTTCCCGCCTTTTGTTGTGAACTTATAGCCGTAGCTTTCGAGTGTGCCGTGGCTGACGGTGAACGCCTCCACGGTAACACGCTCGTCTTCGTAAATAACGCCCGGTTCAATCTCCGTCGCTTCCACCTTATAGCCGTTTTCGTTTGCGCGCTCAAAGCCGTGCAGGCGAAAATCGATATCGACCGCATAGGCAGAGAGCAGATGCTGCGCCATATTTCGGATTCCCTTCGGACCGAAGACCCCCAGCGGTTTTTCCCGTTCCAGCACCCACGGGGTGAAAATGAGGTCCGCAAACCCGGCGGTATGGTCGGTATGCAAATGCGTACAGAACGCGGTATCGAGCAGATCGGGTCTAAGGGCATCTTCGCCGCGGCGGTACGCTTCCGCTGCGCGTCTTACGACGCCGGGTCCAAAATCGACGAGGTACGCATGGCCGTCGACAACGACGGCGGAAGCCGGGCCGCTCGCCCACGGGCAGGCGTTCGGTGTGCCCGTACCGAGTAAAACAAGTTTCGTTTCCACGTTTATCATGCCTTTCTGGTTTAGAAAACAAAAAGGGACAAGCCTTGGCTTGTCCCCCGTTATCGAACTTAGTGTCTGTCGTTTCTGTCGCGGCGCGGACGATCTCCACGCGGACGATCGCTGCGCTCACGGCGCGGCTGCTTCTCCGGCAGGACGTTCTCCGGCACGGCACCGTCAAGGTCGATCAGCGCTTCGCGGCGGGAGAGGTTCAGTCTGCCCTTATCGTCGATTTCAAGCACCTTGACCTTCACGATATCGCCGACATTGACGACATCCGTGACGTTCTCCGTGCGCTTGATGTCGAGCTGAGAGATATGCACAAGGCCTTCCTTGCCCGGGGCAATCTCCACAAACGCGCCGAAGTCCATGATTCTCGTCACGCGGCCGCTGTAATAGGAGCCCGGCTCCGGGTCGTTGACGATGGTGTCGATGATGTCCATAGCGCGGCGGCACTTTTCAATGTCTATGCCCGCAACATAGCAGTGGCCGTCGTCCTCGATATCGATGGTAACGTCGCACTCGGCGCAGATCTTCTGAATGACCTTGCCGCCGGAGCCGATGACCTCGCGGATCTTATCGACCGGCACGATGGTGGACAGCATCTTCGGTGCATATTTGGAAAGCTCGGGACGCGGCTCTGCGATAACCGGCAGCATAACTTCGTCCAGAATGTAATTTCTTGCTTTGTGCGTCTTTGCAAACGCTTCCTTGATGATCTCCGGCGTGAGACCGTGAATCTTCAGGTCCATCTGAATGGCGGTGATGCCCTTCTTTGTACCGGCAACCTTAAAGTCCATATCGCCGAAGAAATCCTCAAGGCCCTGAATATCGACCATGGTCATCCAGCGTCTGCCCTCGGTGATGAGGCCGCAGGAAATACCGGCGACCGGCGCTTTAATCGGCACGCCTGCGTCCATCAATGCCAGCGTAGAGCCGCAGATGGAGCCCTGAGACGTGGAACCGTTAGAGGAAAGCACCTCGGAAACCAGACGGATGGTATACGGGAACTCCTCGACCGGCGGGATAACCGGCACAAGTGCACGCTCTGCCAGTGCGCCGTGACCGACTTCACGTCTGCCCGGGCCTCTGGAGGGCTTCGTCTCGCCTACGGAATAGGACGGGAAGTTGTAGTGGTGGATGTAGCGCTTGGACTCTTCGTCGTCGATGCCGTCAAGGAGCTGGTTGTCACGCGTGGAGCCGAGCGTTGCAACGGTAAGCACCTGCGTCTGGCCGCGGGTGAACATGCCGGAGCCGTGTACGCGCGGCAGCAGACCGACTTCTGCGGCAAGCGGACGAATCTCATCCATACCTCTGCCGTCAACACGCTTCTGCTCGTCGAGCAGCCAGCGGCGCACGACGAACTTCTGCGTCAAATACATGCACTCGTCGATCTTTGCCGCCTGATCGGGGTAAATTTCGTCGAAGTGCTCGTGCACTTTTTCGTAAACAGGCTTGAGTCTCTCGTCGCGAACGGTCTTGTCGTCCGTATCGAGTGCGGCCTTCACGTCATCAATGGCGAAATCGCGGATTTCTTCGAACATCTCCGGATCCGGCTTATTGGACGGGTAAGAGAACTTCTCTTTGCCGATCTCCCTCTGGATACCCTTGATGAACTCAATGATTTTCTGGTTTTCCGCATGGCCTGCCATAATGCCGTTGAACATATCCTCGTCGGACACTTCGTTTGCACCGGCCTCGATCATTGCGATGCGCTCATCGGTGGAAGCGACGGTAACAGCCATCTGGGAGAGCTTTCTCTGCTCTGCCGTCGGGTTGATGATGAACTCGCCGTCGATGAGGCCGACGGAAACGCCGCTGATGGGGCCGTCCCACGGAATGTCGGAGATGGACAGCGCGACGCTGGTGCCGACGAGTGCGGCAATCTCCGGGGAGCAATCCGGGTCAACGGACATGACAGTGCAGACGATGGAAACATCGTTGCGCATGTCCTTCGGGAACAGCGGGCGGATGGGGCGGTCGATCATACGGCAGACAAGAATCGCCTTATCGGTCGGGCGACCCTCACGCTTTAAGAAAGAGCCCGGGATCTTGCCGACGGAGTAGAGCTTTTCCTCGAAGTCAACGGAAAGCGGGAAAAAGTCGATGCCGTCACGCGGCTTTGCGGCAGCGGTGGCTGCCACGTGGATGGTGGTCTCACCGTAACGGACAAGGCACTCGCCGTTTGCAAGCTGTGCCATTTTACCGGTTTCGATCTTTAGCGGGCGTCCGGCAAATTCCGTTTCAAATACTCTGAAATTTTCAAACATAAAGGTTATTTTCCTTCCCCCCGAAAGCCGGGATTTTCCGACTCCGCAGACCGTTTAACAATTAAACCGACGCACACGTATTTTACGACCTGTATGCGCCCGTTTCACTGCTAAACAGCCCTTGGAATCATTTTGTGCAGATATTAAATCAGCTGCGCGGGTCGCGCGCAGCTGAAAAAAGACAAAAAATTACTTACGGATACCGAGTTCTGCAATGATTGCTCTGTAACGCTCGATGTCAACCTTAATGAGGTAGTTGAGAAGGCTTCTTCTCTGGCCGACCATCTTCAGCAGGCCGCGGCGGGAGTGATGATCCTTCTGGTTGGTACGGAGGTGCTCGGTGAGGTCGTTGATTCTCTTGGTGAGAACGGCGATCTGAACTTCCGGGGAACCCGTGTCGCCCTCATGGCGTGCATACTTCTTGATGATCTCTGTCTTTTCGCTCTTCAGCATTGTGTTTTCCACCTTTTCTAAAATATTTGCCGCGCTCACAGGTCTGGGTCGGTGTTATCCCTGCGGAGATGTCTCCCAAAAGGGTTAGTCCCTGATCCGAGGACGGGCACTTTGAAAGTATAGCATAATTCTTCAAAGTTTGCAAGCGGTTTTTCCTCTGCGGCGCAGATTTTTCGTTCCGTACAAAATGACGAAAACGTCCGGCCCAAAACCGACTTTTTCACGGCTCTTCCTGCCTTTTTTGCGAAACTCGGACATTTTCGACATGGTGCATCTTGACAAGCTTTTGAAATCCGTATACTATTAAACAGTTAATTATCGAAACGACCGTGCAAAAGCAAGTTTACCCGTGAAAGACTGAACACAAACGACGCGAAAAGGCGTTATGGGCGCGGAAGTTTTTCCGCCGGAGAAAGGATATTTTTAATGAGCAAAATTGCAGTTGTTACCGATACAAACAGCGGCATCACCCGCGAGGAAGCGAAAAAGCTGGGCGTTTATCTTCTGCCCATGCCGTTCATCGTAGACGGCACGGAGTATTTTGAGGGCGTCACCTGCACGTATGAGCACTTCTTTGAAATGCTGGAAGCCGGCGCAGAGGTCTCCACCTCTCAGCCCTCGCCGGAATCCCTCACGGCGATGTGGGATGAGGCGCTCGCGACACACGATTCCGTTGTGCACATTCCGATGTCTTCGGCGCTGAGCGGCTCCTGCAACACCGCAAAGGCACTCGCCGCGGAATATAACGGCCGCGTATGCGTTGTAGACAACAAGCGCATTTCCATCACGCAGCGCGAATCCGTTCTGGATGCGCTGACGCTCGCCGAAAAAGGTCTGACCGCAGCCGAAATTTGCGTGCAGCTTGAAAACACCGCGTATAACGCGAGCATTTACCTTGCCGTGAATACACTGGAGCTCTTAAAAAAGAGCGGCCGTGTGACGCCGGCCGGTGCGGCGCTCGCGACGCTGCTGGGCCTCAAGCCCGTTTTGCAGATTCAGGGCGGCAAGCTGGACGCTTACGCGAAGGTTCGCGGCATGGCAAACGCCGAAAAGGCAATGCTGAAGGCGCTTGAAAAAGATCTGCAAACGCGTTTTGCGGGCAAAAAGGTGCACATTGCGGCGGCGTACTCCGGCGACATCAAGCCCGCGCTCGAGTGGCGCAAGACAATGCGCAAGTATTTTGATGACAACAGCATTGAGCTTTACAAGCTCCCCATCAGCATTTGCTGCCACGTCAGCTCCGGCGTAAAGGCGCTCGGCTGCTTTGAATATTTTGAGTGATTTTTGCGTTTACATACAAAACCCTCGCTGTGTTCGTTTGAAGCACAGCGAGGGTTTTCTTATTTATGTTCAAGCATTTCAATGCTTGCGGCACGGTTATGGAGGCTGCCAAGCAGGCCTTTGAGGCTTAAAATGCGGAAAAGCAGCTGTTCGCGCTCGGTAAGCGGCGTTTGAAACGCGGCTTTGACGTCTTCGGTCGTTTTGCCGCAGTACCGCTCGAACGCTTCCGGCGTGATGCCGAGCATTTCGATGAGGGCGTCGATGTCGTCAACGACGGTTTTTACATCGGCGTTTTTGCCGCTCTGCGCCAAAGAGAGGTACTCCATGAGCCAATCGAAATACATGGTTCCCTTTATGCTGCCCGGCGCGGCTTCCAAAAGCGCATCGAGCGTTTCGGCATCGCAATGCGCGATGGTTTTGAATGTTTCAAACCCGAGTCCTGTTTTTTCGCGGCAGGTTTTTTCCCATTCTTTCATGTCGATTTGGGTGAGCATGTGCGGGGGCCTCCTTTTCAAACGCTTCAAACAGCGTTCTTGCGGTTTTTTCGTTCAGGCTGATCTCCGCTTTCAGCGCGTCTAAATCGGGAAACTTTTTTTCGTCCCTGACAAAGCTCAAAAGCTCCAGACGCAGTGTTCTGCCGTACAGGTCGCCGCCTGTGAAATCGGGCATCCAGGTTTCGGAAAGCGCGTGGTCGGAACCGACGGTGGGCTTTACGCCGACATTCGTCACGCCGCAGTAGGTTTTGCCGTCCACATACACGGCGGAGGCGTACACGCCGAAGCGTGGCAGCACAAAGCGCGGCGGGAAATTCTGGTTAATGGTCGGCGTGCCGATGGTATGACCGATGTGGTTGCCGTGCACGACCTCAAAGCAGAAGCCGAACGGTCTGCCCAGCATGGCGGTGACGTCTTCCATCTCACCGTTTTCAATCGCTTTACGGATGCGCGTGGCGCTGACCCGCTCGCCTTTATATTCCACTGTGGGCACGACGTGCATTTCGCCGCCGTGGGCTTCGCAGAGCTTTTTCAGCCACTCCGTGTCGCCCGCCGCGAACTTACCGAAGCGGAAATCCGCGCCACAGGCGATGCGCTTCGCGTTCAAACCGAAGCGCAGAAGGTTTGCAAAGCGCTCCGCGGGCCACTCTGCAACCTGTGCAAAATCCGGCATGATGACATACTCCACGCCCCAGCTTTTCAAAATGCGCATGCGCTCCTCAACGGTGGTGAGATAGCAGCAGGTGCCTGTAAGGTACTCCGCAGGGTTATCCCGAAACGTGAAAACAACGGGTGTGAGCCCGCTTTCCACCGCCGTGCGAATGACCTTATAATGCCCGATATGCAGGCCGTCAAACGCGCCGAGCGCGACCGCCGTTTTTTTCTCGCCGATGAACTTTCGTATTTCTTCCGTATTGCGAATGACGTGCATGTGCCGATTCCCTCTCATTTTTCTGAAAATGATTTAACGTATTTGAATTCCCCGTTTTCCGCGCGAGCGAGTCCCAAGAACTTCTCGCCGTCTTCGTACAGCGCGACCTGCGTGCCCTCCGGCATGGCGATCTTCGGTGCACGGCAGCGCGAAATTGTGAGTGCACCGCCGTTTAAATATCTTTGTGCCTGCGCCGGTGTGACAGACACGGCAGTGAGCATCGAAAAGAGCTTTTCCACGGGGCGAAGAATTTCATCAAAGCTTTCCCCGTTTTCTTTCATCGCCTTTAATGTATCAAGCGAGACGGCGTCTGCTAGCGTAAAGCCGCACGCTGCTGTTCTTCTGAGCGCCGTCATGGCACCGACCGTGCCGCATTTTTGGGCAATGTCTTCGATCAGCGTGCGGATATACGTGCCTTTCGAGCACGTGACGTGCAGCTTGCCGGTTTTTTCATTCTCGTTATATTCGAGCAGCGTGAGCTCCGCAATATGTACGGGCCGCGCTTCGCGCTCTACTTCGATGCCCTGCCGCGCGAGCTTATATAATCTCTGTCCGTTGACGGAGACAGCGGAATACATAGGCGGCACCTGTAAAATATCGCCGCGAAAAGAATACAGTGCAGTTTCGAGCGCAGCTCTTAAAACGGGGGTTTCATCCGTTTTGATGACTTCGCCGGTCACGTCGCCGGTGGTATACGCTTCGCCAAACCGAAAAGACGCTTCGTAAGTCTTTGCGGTTTCCGGCAGAAGCGACACGGCTTTTGTAGCGCGGCCGAGCAAAAGCGGCAGAACGCCTGTTGCCATGGGGTCTAATGTGCCCGTGTGGCCGATGCGCCTTTCGCGCGTCAACCCGCGCACGACCGCCACGGCGTCGAACGACGTGAAGTCCTGCGGTTTATCCAAAACGATGATGCCTTCCATGCTGCCTCCGTATTACCAGCCCGCCTCTTCCACGAATTTGTAGAAGTCCTTTTCCGCGTCTTTGTCTTCTGCGCGGATGGTGCCGACGGTCTCGGTATAAATGATGTATTCCTCTTCGCCGTCCAAATCAAACAGCGTATCGCACAAATTCTGGTCGTATGCGCCGATACCGCAGGTGCCGAGATTTAAAGCACTGCACGCAAGATACAGGTTTTCGCCCACGTGGCCCATATCAACAAGGGAACCTCTGTGGCTGAAAATGCCGTATCGCCACTCAGTGCGGTACGGAACGAACGACCAATAGAACACAACGCTCGACTTTTTCACCCAGTGCTGATCGCACAGGGACTTGTCGATGACGTCTTCGATGTTTTCCACCTCACCGAGATACTCGAGCTGATTTTCGAGCGGCAGATAGTGGTATTTGCCGGGCTTTAAGCCCTCTACACGGCGCACGAGCAGGTATGTTTCAAACGGATGTCTTGCGCCGCCGCACGGCACGGTACGCAGCGTTGCATACTTTTTGCCGCGGATACCCTTTACGCCCTGCGTTGCCCAAAGCAAAAACGAAAGCTCCAAAAGGGACAGGTTCTCTTCCGTATAAACGCGGGAGGAGCAGCGGTTGAAAATGACATTTAAGAGGTCTTTTTCGAGGCCAAGCGGCTTAAAATCGCGCGGCAGATCGATACGCGTATCGCTCACCGGCGCTTTCGTCAGCGGCGGCTGCGGCAGCATTTTCTGCTGGTCGGTCTTGTAGCCCTCCGGCTCGTCGCTTGCATCTTGCTTTAAAAAGCCACGTCGGCTTTCTGTGATGGCGCGAATTTCTTCGGGTGTTAATTCTTTCATGTGAACTCCTCCCATCTGATTTACAGCTGAATTAAATTGCCGATTTTCACTTATTTTCGAGCGCTTTGATGGCTTCGCCGCAGGCGGCTACCACGCGCGCTTTTACGTCTTCAAGCCCGCCCGTAAGGGAGCAGCCTGCCGCACCCTTGTGTCCACCGCCGCCGAATTTGGCGCAGACGACGGACGCGTCCGCGGGGTTCGTGGCACGCATGGAGACCTTCCAAACGCCCCCTTCGCGCTCGCGCAGCGTAAAGCCCAGCAGAACTCCCTCCACCTGGCGCACCATAGCGGAAACGCCGTCGAGATCGTCTTCGGAAGCGCCGGTCTCTGCGATGACGTCACTCGTCAGGCAAAACACCGCGCACTTACCGTCACAGTGAAACTCCATGTCGCTGTACAGGCGTTTCAGCAGCGCTACGGCAGCGCGGCTTTTGGTATCAAACATCAGGCGGTTGATCTCCGCGGCGTTCGCACCGTGCTCCAAAAGGTCCGCCGCGATGCGATACGTGTTTGCGGAAGCGTTCGGGTAGCGGAAGCAACCCGTATCGGTGGAAATGCCCGTATAAAGGCAGTCCGCGATCTTCGGCGTGATCTCCGCGCCGAGCGCCGGAATCAAACGCGCGATGAGCTCGCACGCCGCGCCTGCGGTGCCTTCTACCCACGTTTCTTTGGCAAACGGACGGCAGGACGCGTGGTGGTCGATGGCAAAATCCGTTTTGTCGCCGTAGGGCTCCAAAGAGCCGAGCAGCGTTTTATCGGCCACATCAACCGTCACGATATGCTCCGGCTCGAACTCGCCGTATTCGATGCCCTCAAAAAGATATGTGAATTTCGGCGGCACGGGGTCTGCACAGCGGAACATGACCGATTTGCCGAGCGCGATGAGTGCGCGGCTGAGCGCCGAAGCGCAGCCGAGCGTATCGCCGTCCGGCGAGCGGTGGCTGAGGATCAAAATTTTGTCTGCGCCGCGCAGGAAATGTGCGGCATCCTCCAGATTTGCCATAAGCGTGACCAAGCTTTCGGGCGGAATTTACGCCCAAAAGCACTCCTTTCTTTGAATCTTTACGGAAAGCTTATTTTTTCTCGTTTTCAAGGTCGTGCAGAATGCGCGAAATGTTGGCGCTGTACTCAATGGAATCCGTCGCCTTAAAGATCATTTCCGGCACATGGCGCAGCTTTAAGCGGTTTCCGAGCTCGCGGCGTACATAGCCCGCGGCGCTTTTAAGACCCTTAACGGCATTTTCCGCCGTCTCCATGCCCTCCATGGCGCTGACATACACTGTGCAGTAGGAAAGGTCGTTTGTGACCTCCACACGCACCACACTCAGCATGCAGCCGCTGACGCGCGGATCCTTGAGTTCTCTTAAAATAGCGGAAACCTCACGGCGGATATCCTCCGTGGTTCTGCCCAATTTATAACTCGGCATCGTTTATTCTCCTTTCTCTTCCGGCAGGAAGCGCGCGGAAATGAGCTCCGCTGCAACTTTAAAGCCCGCCTTCAGACTTTCTGTTTCGATCCACTCGCCGCGCGTGTGCTCACCGGCACCGATGCAAAGGCCGATTGCCGCAGCAGGAATGCCGTTTGCAAGCGGGATGTTGCAGTCTGTGGAGCCGGCATACACGCCCGGGCGCGTGCCGAAATGATTTTCCACCGCGTCCGCGCACTGTGTTAAAAGTGCGGTCTGACGCGGGTCGTGATTTTCTTTATTGCCGCAAGGGCGCTCGCCGAGCAGCTCTGCCGTGACGTCTACGCCCTCTGCTTTAAATTCTTCCAGTATTTTCTCAAAATATGCCTTGGCATCCATAAGGCACGCGTAATCGTCCGAGCGCATTTCGTACAGCATTTCCGCCTGTGCCGCAATGCTGTTGACGGTCGTGCCGCCCGAGATCGTACCGACGTTGAATGTCGTTTTCGCGCTGCCTGCGGGAACTTTGTATTGATAGAGCTCCGTGATGATGGCAGAAAGGCGCTCAATGGCATTTACGTTTCCGAAATCGGCAAACGAGTGACCGCCCGTGGTCTTCACTGTGACCTTGTAGCGCAGAGAGCCGACCGCCATGCCGACGATGCCGTCAAGGTAGCCGTCAAATGAAATGACCTGCTCTATGCGCTTGCCGTACCGTGCGTTTAAAGCGCGGCTGCCTTTTAAGTTACCGAGGCCCTCCTCACACGAGTTCATGACAAATACAATGCCGCCGTTCGTTTTCGGCTTTTCGTTTGCGACATAAGCCGCCATAAGCATAAGCAAAGCGACGTTCGCGGTGTCGTCACCCACAGCGGGGCAGAACCACTTGCCGTCCTTTTCGGTCAGTTCAAGGGGCACAGACTCCGGGAAAACCGTGTCGATATGCGCCATGAAAATGGCGACGGGCACATCGTTTTCGGCGTTATATTCGTAAATGACGTTTTTCGCTTCATCGATAAAAGCGTTTTCCGCGCCGTGGTCCATAAGCCACGCTTTGCAGAATGCGGCACGCTTTTCTTCGTGGTGGCTCGGCGACGGGATCAAGCACAGCGTGCGCAGCAGCTCCAGCGCCGTTTGGTGATTCGCGAGAACGTATTCGTTCAAATTCATAGGGAATGCCTTTCTAAAGCAAAGCCGCGTCCCGCGATGGGGACGCGGCTGAACCGACTTTTAGTCTCTGTACTCTTCCATTTCGTAGGCTTCGAGGATGTCGCCCAGCTTGATGTCGCTGAAGCGCTCCAGCGTGATGCCGCAGTCGTAGCCGTCCTGCACTTCCTTCACGTCGTCCTTGAAGCGGCGCAGGGAAGCAATCTTATCATCGGCAACGATGATGCCGTCACGCACAAGGCGCACCTGCGCGCCGCGCACGATCTTACCGGAGGTGACGTGACCGCCGATGACCATGCCGACGTTCGTGATCTTGTAGACCTCGCGGCACTCTGCCTTGCCGAGGAACACTTCGCGGTACTTCGGTGCGAGCATGCCCTTCATAGCGGATTCAATCTCTTCGATGCAGTCATAGATGATACGGTAGAGGCGCATATCGACACCGTCGCGCTTTGCGTTCTCTTCCGCGACCGGGTCCGGGCGGACATTGAAGCCGACGATGATGGCATTCGAGGCGTTTGCCAACATGACGTCGCTTTCGCTGATTGCACCGACCGCGCCGTGAATGACATGCACGCGCACTTCGTCGTTGGAGAGCTTCTCGAGGGACTGACGGACAGCTTCAACAGAGCCCTGCACGTCGGCCTTGACGATGACCTTGAGCTCCTTCATCTCGCCTTCCTTCATCTGCTCGAAGAGGTTATCCAGCGTAACCTTCGTCTGGGAGTTGAACATCTCTTCCTTCTGCTCGGTAAGACGCTGCTCAACGAGCTCACGTGCCAGACGCTCGTCGGAAACGGCGTTGAACGTATCGCCGCCGACCGGCACTTCGTTGAGACCCGTGACCTCAACCGGCACGGACGGACCTGCGCTCTTTACGCGCTCGCCACGCTCGTTCATCATGGCGCGAATACGGCCGACCGTGGTACCTGCGACCACGATGTCGCCGGTATGCAGCGTACCGTTCTGCACGAGGACGGTCGCAACCGGGCCGCGGCCCTTATCGAGGCGCGCCTCAATGACGGTGCCCTTTGCGGCACGGTCCGGGTTCGCCTTGAGCTCCTTCATTTCCGCAACGAGCAGAATCATTTCAAGGAGATCATCGATACCCATTTTGGTGTGTGCGGAAACCGGGATGCACGGCACGTCGCCGCCCCACTCTTCCGGCACGAGCTCGTATTCGGTGAGCTGCTGCTTGACGAGATCCGGGTTTGCGGCCGGTTTATCCATTTTGTTGATGGCAACGATGATGGAAACGCCCGCTGCCTTAGCGTGGTTGATGGCTTCTACCGTCTGCGGCATGATGCCGTCATCGGCTGCGACGACCAGCACGGCGATATCCGTAACCATGGCGCCTCTTGCACGCATGGTGGTGAAGGCGGCGTGACCCGGCGTATCAAGGAACGTAATGTCCTTGCCGTCGATATTGACGCGGTATGCGCCGATGTGCTGCGTGATGCCGCCGGCTTCGCCCGCGGTAACGTTTGCGTGGCGGATGGCGTCCAGAATGGAGGTCTTGCCGTGGTCAACG
Source organism: Hominenteromicrobium mulieris (assembly GCF_046197855.1). Classification (GTDB taxonomy): domain Bacteria; phylum Bacillota; class Clostridia; order Oscillospirales; family Acutalibacteraceae; genus Hominenteromicrobium; species Hominenteromicrobium mulieris. The sequence continues at coordinate 3,125,356 of NZ_CP173188.1, forward strand.
TGGCCCATGACAACGACGACCGGTGCGCGCGGCACAAGGTTTGCATCGTCGTCTTCGCTGTCGTCGATGATGCGGTCTTCGATGGTGACGACGACCTCTTTTTCGACCTTTGCGTGGAACTCATCGGCAATGAGTACGGCGGTATCAAAATCGATGGTGTCGTTGATGGTAGCGAAAACGCCGTTTGCCATGAGCTTCTTGATGACTTCGGCGCTCGTTGCCTTCAGGCGGAGGGCAAACTCGCCGACGGTAATCTCATCCGGCACGGTGATGGTGATGGCCTTTGCCTTGCGTTCCGCCGCGATGCGGTTGAGTCTTTCCGCTTCCGTCTCGCGCTTTGCGCTGCGCGGCTTGCCGCGGCGCTGGCTCTTCTGGTTGATCTTCTGCTTTGCGGCAACGGTGTCGTTCTTCACCTTGTCGTACGCCAGACGGTCGTACTTTTCGTTGTACTTGTCGATGTTGACGTTGACCGTTCTGGTATCGACCACGCGGCGGCGCGGAGCTTCGCTTGCGGACTCCTGTGCCGGAGTGTTGTTGCTCGGCTGGTTGTTCTGCGCAGGACGCTGCGGCTTATTCTGCTGCGCGTTCTGGTTTCTGTTATTGCCGTTATTGTTGCGGCGGTCGTTATTTTTGTTGCGATTATTATTGTTATTCACGTTCTGCTTCTTCGGCTCCTGCGTGTTCTTAGCGGTTTTTTCGCTCGGTTTTTCCGCTGTTTTCTCGGCCGGCTTCTCTTCGGTCTTTGCCGCATTGCGCGTTGCAAAGTACGCGTCAAAGTTCTGTGCGGCATGATCCTGCGTGAAGCGGTCAAAAACGATATCGAGCTCGTTTTCTTCTAACGCCGTCATGTGCTTTTTCGGCTCTTTTACGTACTTGCCGAGAATATCCAGCACTTCTTTATTCGGCACATCCAGATCCTTTGCCACATCATGCACTCTGTATTTAATCATCATATACGCATTTCCTCTCTTTCTCCGTCTGCGATGAGCTGCTTCAGTTTTTCCGCAAATCCGCGGTCACACACGGCAAGCACACCGGCCTTTTTGCCGATGGCTGCAGAAATTTCTTCCATGGTAAACGCAGGCTCCAAAACGGATACATGATACTTTTCCGCTTCAAAGCGCACGTTCTTCTTCGTTTTGTCCGAAAGGTCTGCGGCAAGGATCACAACGCCGCACGCGCCGCTGCGCATGGCTTCCACGGCGGTATCAAAGCCCCAGTTGAGCTTTCCCGCACGTCTTGCAAGGCCCAAAGCGGACAGTGCTCTGCTCATTTTTGCGCCTCGCCCGCCTTTCCTTTCACATCTGTACACAGCTCCTGATACATGGCGTCATACACGGCGTCTTCAATTTTGCAGGAAAACGCGCGTTCAAAGCGCCGCGCCTTCTGTGCCTTTTTCAGGCACTCGGGGTCCCTGCAAACGTACGCGCCGCGGCCGGGCTTGCGGCCTGTAAGGTCCAAAGAGACCTCGCCGCCTGTCTGCACACCGTTCTCATCTTCCTTAACGGGCGCGCGCACCACGCGCACCAGTTCCTTTTTCGGCTTCATTTCACCGCATCCCGCACACATACGGAGCGGTATTTTCTTTTGTTTCACGCTGTATCACGTTCCTTTCTGCGAGATGCAAGTTTCAAAAAAGCTTACGCTTCCTCTTCTTCGCCGAAGAAGCCGCTTTCCGGCTTAATGTCGATCTTCCAGCCGGTCAGCTTAGCCGCAAGGCGGGCGTTCTGGCCCTTGTTGCCGATGGCGAGGGAAAGCTGGCTGTCCGGCACGGTGACCTTGCAAACGTGGGAACCGTCCTCTGCCGTTTCAACGGAAAGCACGGTCGCCGGTGCAAGCGCCGCTGCAATGAACTTTGCCGGGTCTTCGCTGTAGTCGACAATGTCCATCTTCTCGCCGCCGAGCTCGTTGACGATGTCGGAAACACGCGTGCCGCGCGTACCGATGCAGGCACCCACAGCGTCTACGTCCGGATTATGGGACATAACGGCGATCTTCGTTCTGGAGCCGGCCTCGCGGGCAACGGCTTTGATTTCTACGGTGCCGTCGAAAATTTCCGGCACTTCCTTTTCAAACAGGCGGCGGATAAGATCCGGGTGCGTGCGGGAGATGATGGCCTTCGGGCCCTTTTCGGTCTCCTTAACGTCTACAACGTAGACCTGTACGTGGTCGCCTTCCTTGACGTTTTCGGTGCCGACCTGCTCTCCCTTCGGCAAAATGGCTTCTGCCTTGCCGATCTTCAGGGACAGTGCACCGGTCTTCGGGTCTACGCGCTCTACAAGGGCGCTGACAAGCTCCTGATGGCGACCCTTGAATTCCTGCATCATCTGGTCGCGCTCGCTGTCACGGATGCCCTGACGGATGATGTTTCTTGCGGTCTGCGCTGCCACACGGCCAAACTGTTTTGTATCGAGACGGTGGCGCACAAAGCCGCCAATCTCCGCGCGCGGGTCGTACTGCTTGACGATCTCAAGTGCAATCTCGCGGTTCGGGTTTTCCACTTCTTCTACAATCTCCTTGCGCAGGAATACGTCAAACTTGCCGCTTTCCGGATCCATGTCGATGACAACGTCCTCGTTGCCGTAGCTGTTTTTGCAGGCGGTGGCAATGGCCTTCTTAATCTTATCGATCATGAAATCGACCGGGATGCCTTTTTCCGCTTCGAGGAGCTTCAGAGCCTCAAACAGCTCCTTGCCGTCATTGTTCACTTCTTTTTTCTGCGCCGCTTTTCTTGCCATTTTTCAAATTACCTGCCTTCCGGTATTATTCTTTCAAATTTTTGTATTATAAACGGGAGCCTTCCCGGGTCAGTCATAATCTTCGATAAGGTTGACGCTGGCACATTCTTTTCTGGTGAACGTGACCGTGGTGTCCTCCTCGGTGATGACCTCAAAGTCGCCGTTTTCGGCAACGTCGATGAGGATGCCCTCGAGCTCGCGCACGCCGTTTTCAAGCGGGCGAATGAGCTTTACGCGCACCGGCGCTTCAAGGAAAGCCTCAAAGTGCTCCGGGCGGGTGAGCTTGCGGTTGATGCCGGGCGAGGAGACCTCCAAGGTATATTCCTGCGGAATGGGGTCTTCGCTGTCCAGCACGGGGTTGATGGCGCGGGTGAGGTCTACGCAGTCGTCGATGCCTACGCCGCCTTCCTTGTCAATAAAAATGCGCAGATACCAATCCGCGCCCTCTTTCGTGAACGTAACGTCCCAGATTATGAGCCCAAGCTCCTTTGCGAGCGGCTCTGCCAGCGCGCGCACGATCTCCGTAGTGCTGCCTTTCTTTTTCTCTGCCATACGCAGCTTCCTTTCTCCGCCCGCTTTTCGGCGGCTGTGTCTGTTTTGGATATACACCCTAATACAAACAAAAGAGCGGGTCGCCCCACTCTTTCATCATCCTACTATCTTACCGTAAAGATTATACCACAGCGCCGCTTTTTTTGCAAGGAGAAAAACAAAGTTTTCCGCACAAATACGGGTGTGTTTTTACGTTTTGGCACGGCATTTTTCACAGGCTGTATGCCTCTGCCGCGCAAAACGACGTCCGTGCGCTTTATTTCCCGAAAAACACAAAAAACGGACGCGCCGCCTTTTTGCGGTCACGTCCGTCGTTTGTGCTTATTTTATTCCGCTGCGGATTCAAGCTCGGAGGTCGTGCTCTCTTCCTCATCGCCCTTTACGGGCTTATTCTGCGCGATGACTTCCTTTGCTTCCAGAACCTTCTGGATATCGCTCATGCGCACGGAGCCGGTCGGCTGATCGTTCAGTGTGGCAACGGCGCGGCGTTCGGATGCCGGGTCTGCGTAGAACTTAATCTCCTCGCTCTTTCTGCCGTCGAAGAAATCGTACTTAATTGTGAGGATCGGGTCGCCCTGCGGCTCCTGAATGTCCTCGTTCAAAACGGAGATGGCGAGCAACATCTGGTAGAACGGCTGGTAGTAATCGTAGTTGATTTCCTTGCCGTCCTTCGAGACTTCCAAATCGTAGAATGTGTTCGTCTCGGTGGATTTCTCCTCGTTCTCAATGCGGGTCACGTCGTAGACATCCGTACCGGTGGACGAGGTGAGGGTCACGCGGGAAACGCTCTTGATGTACGGCAGGCGCACAAAGCCGTCGCGCAGGGAATACACTTCAATATTCACCCAAGAGGTCACGGCGCTGTCCGTGATGGTGTAGATCGTTGTGTCGTCGTCCACCATCATGCTGTACAGGTCGCCGGTCTTATCGCCGAGCTTAATGACATGGTGCTCATCGTTCATCGTGTAATCGCACACAGCGACCGGGTTATCCAGACCGTACTTTGCGACGTCTTCTTCCGTAGCGTGTACGGCGAGGACACCGGCAGCCGTCACGTTTTGCAGCTGCTCCACAAAGTCGTCGATCTTGCCGGAGTTCATGCCGGCGTAGATCGGCTCTGTGATGTCGTACGCGAGCACTTCGTCATCGGAAAGGCCGAACTGAATTTCTTCCGGATAGTTCTGGCCGGAAAGGTGCAGGCTGTTGATTTCGCTTGTGCTGTCCGTCTCGGTGCCGTCCGTCGCAGTGATGGTCGGCGTCGGAATTGCGATGAGCGACTTATTGAGGAAGTCGTACTTAGACTGCTTCAAATACGTGGAAACGGGCACGATGTACACTTCGCCCTCATACAGCATGTAAGAGCCGGAGGATTCACCGGCCTTATTGCCGATGGTGAATGTCTGGGACATGCCGTCCGTGTAGTTCATGGTGATCTTGTAGCCTTCACCGCTACCGAGGCCGTACTCGGAGAGGTCCTTCACCTCACCGATCTTCTTCGTCGGCGTGACGGAGTATAGACGGTCTGCAAGGCTCTTTACGTTCGAGTAAAGCACGTCAAGGTCGTCCCAGCCTTCAATGATGAAGGTCTGCTCGGTGTCGCCGCTCGAGGTGGTCGTTTCCGTTGGGATAATCGTATAGCTGTCGTCCGCGGCGAGGTCTTCAATGTCGATGTTCTTCACGTCTTCGGCGGTCTTATCGATCAGTGCGGGCTCCGTGCTCTCGGAAACGGCGCTGGAGCTGCTTGCGTCGTCTTCGCTGTCCTTCGGAGACGTGAGGATCAGCGCTGCGGCAGCCGCGCCCAGCACGATGAGCACAACGAGCGTGATGATAATGTATTTTGTGGTTTTCTTCATGGGAAGCAGGTTCCTTTCTTCGGCTTACAGATGTCTTCTTCTGAGGAAGATGACAAGGCCGATGACAAGGACGGCAACCGGCACCACAATGGTGAACAACATCATACCAATGCTCCAAGTTACAGCAGAGGAAGCATTAATATCCATTGTATTCGTTTGTGTCTGGTTAACAGTAAGACCTACGCGGGTGTCCGTCGTTCCTGTAAGGTTCTTAATGAGGTCCAACGTAACATCCTTATTGCCAAAGGTGGAGTTGCCCAATAAACTACTTCCATCATAGAAATCCGCTGCACAACCATCAACAACTACATTTGCGCATATCTTACCCTGATTATCCATATAGCGCTGTGCAAATGCAAGAATAGTATATGTGTCCGTTTCCGGTGTTTCGAGAACCTTTTCATCGTTGGAAAGGTAAGCAGTATCACTGGTTTCAATCACAGAATAAGTACTGATATCGTTGTTTGCTGTAAACAAACGCTTTACGGGAGCAGCCTGTACCTTTACAACATTATCATAAGTTTTGCTAAGTACACTATCTGTAACATTTGCAAAAATTGCATACGGCATATTATAAAGAGTGTTATTGGTGTTGCTCTCCAATACTTCCTGAGACTGAGGCTCCATACCCCACTCAGCTAAGAAAGAAGAAAGGTTTGGCATAGAACTCCAGCCAGCATTCGGCGCTGTCATTACATACAACGTTCTGGAAGAGCCCATTTTCTCGTCACCGAGATAGGCTTCGAGCTTAGAAAGCTCTTCGGACGTATAGTCCGTGGTCGGCATACCAAGTACAACGATAGATGCGTCTTCCGGAATTTCGTCTGTCAGCATGTTGAACTCTTTGACTTCAAAGTTATTGTCATTTAACAATCCTGTGAAACTCGTAGATGTTGAGGTCGTAATAGCTTCGCTATGACCCGTTGCGAATGCGACGACCGGAACGGTATCGAGATTGACGAGGTACAGGGCGTTTGCAAGTGCGCCGTCTACCTTGGAGTAGTAGTTATACTGGCCGGAGGAAGAATCCTGCTGGATGCTGAACAGGTCGGTAACGGCGAGCGTCTTGTGGCGCTTATCCGTCTTGACCATGACCTTACCGGTCGTAAGAGAGTCACCGGCATAATCGCTGATGAACTGCGGGTTCATGTCCGGGTCGATGTACTCGACTTTGATCTTGTCGTTCAGCTCATGCAGACGGTCTGCGAGGTTCGCGACCTGACTGTACTTTAAGCTGTAATTGGAATAGACCTCATCGCCGCGGATCGCGTCCTCGGAGCCGATGATGTAAATGGTCGTTTCGTTGACGATCTCCTTTGCCACGTCCGTTGTTTCGTCGCTCAGGGTATTGAGGCCCTCTTTCGTGAGGTCGAAGTTCATGGACGGAAAACGCGTGGTCAGCGCAGAGACCAGAACGTTGATGACGATAATCACGGCGATAAACACAACCGTGAACACAACGGCCAAAGAGCCGTGCTTGAATTTTTCTTTATGCACCGCGGTCTTTACTGCGGAAAGGTTCGGTTTCTTACTCATCTCTATGCTCCTCCCTTAGTTCCAGCGGCGGCTTTCCACCCTGCGGGCGGTCAGGAACACAAACACAGCCGCCACGCTGATGAAGTACACGCAGCTTGAAACGCTGAATATGCCCTGCGTGAAGGTATCATATCGCGAGGTGAACGAGATCCATGTGAGGATGGTGCCGATGAAGTTGCCGGAGAGCGCAGACGCAATCTGGTCGACGAACATCAGGAAAATGGCAATGACGAACGTGCCGATAGCCGCGATGACCTGGCTGATGGTGAGGCCGGAAATGAACACACCGATGGAGATCATAGCCGCGCCGTACAGCAGCGTGCCGATGTAGTTGCCAAAGAGAATGCCCCACGGGAACGCGGAGGAGAAAAAGCCCATCGTGATGGCCGGCAGCAGTGCCAGGGTGTTCGCGATGAAATACACGCCGAACGCCGCGAGGAACTTGCCCATAACGATGCCCGTCACGCTGACCGGCGCCGTGATGAGCGCCTGGTCGGTCTTATTCTTGCGGTCATCGCTCATGCTGCGCATCGTGATGATCGGCATGATCATCATGCTGAACATAAACATGGTGCTGAACACCTGCGTGATGTACGAGCTGGAGCCGATGGCCATAACCTGATAATAGAAGAAGCCGTAAAGCGCAAGCAGCGCCGCCACGACGACATAGCCGACCGGGGAAGCGAAGTACGCTCTCATCTCTCTTTTGAATATTGCTCTCATTTCTCTGCATCCTCCTTCGTTTCAGCCTCTTCGGGCTCAGATGCTTCGGTATTTTCGGGTTCTGTTTCCACTTCAACCTCAGGCTCTGCCGGAGCAGCGTGGGAAGCATCGCCGCTTGTAAGCTGCAGGAAGACTTCCTCCAGCGTGAGGTCTGTGTTTCTCAAAGCCAGCAGCGGCCAGCCCTTGCGGGTGAGCAGTGCAAACAGGTTGCGGCGCAGGTCGTAGTTCGGCTCGCCCTCGATGGAAATCTCGAAGACGCCCTTTTCCTTCTCGCCGAGAGAGTAAACCTCCACAATATGCTCCATGCCGCGGATGGCCTGCAGAATTTCGCTTTCCGGGCCGTCAATGCGCGCAATAATGCGGTGCTCTGCGGAAAGGTCGTGCGCCAACGTATCCGTTGCGCCGTCCGCCACAAGACAGCCGTTGTTCATGACAATCACGCGCTCGCACACGGCCTGCACTTCGGGCAGGATGTGGGAGGACAGAATAATCGTGTGGTTTCTGCCGAGGCTCTTGATGAGGTTGCGGATCTCGATGATCTGCTTCGGGTCAAGGCCGACGGTGGGCTCGTCCAGAATGAGGACAGGCGGGTTGCCGAGCAGAGCCTGCGCAATGCCGACACGCTGCTTGTAGCCCTTAGACAGGTTGCCGATGAGACGAGTGTAGACGTTGTCGATCTTCGTCAGGCGGCAGATCTCGCCGATGTGCTGCTTGCGGTCGAGCTTGACGCCCTTCAGCTCATACATGAAGTTGAGGTACTCTTTGACCGTCATATCCATGTAAAGCGGCGGAAGCTCCGGCAGGTAGCCGATGAGCTTTTTCACTTCGTTCGGGTTTTCCAGGGTATTTTTGCCCTGTACCGTGACCGAACCGCTCGTGGCGGAAAGGTACCCGGTAATGATATTCATGGTTGTGGATTTACCTGCACCGTTCGGCCCGAGGAAGCCGACGATGGTGCCCTCTTCAACCGTGAAGCTGACATTGTTCAGCGCGGTATTTGTACCGTAGCGCTTCGTGAGGTTTTTGACCTCGATCATGTTTGATGACCATCCTTTCTCTGCGGGACGGAAATATGTACCCGGGAAATTCCCGTGCAAAGTCCTCCCCAATGGCGCCCGCGCAGCTGCGCGTCGCTCAAAACGGTTTTGAACATGCGGTGAACCTTTTGTGGAAAAAGGGAGACCGCTTCCGGAACCGTTTAGATCCTCTGTTTTGGGTTTCCGCGCCCCTATGCAGGGCAGCGGAAGCGCACAAATTATCATACCGCAGTTTTCGCCGTTTTGCAATAGCCATGCCGTATTTCGGGCAAAAAATTAAGTCAACACTGCATAAAGAACGTGCTTTGCGCAGTGTTGACTTAACAAAACAAACGATAACTTTAGTTATCCGCATTATAGCGGCTTTCTGTGACGGCTATGTGAAAAAACAATTCGCAAGTATGAACAAAATGTGAACTCTTCACAAACCGTACACTGTCTGTACACACGCGGTATTTCAAAAAATCATTCGCCGCGCAGCAATGCGATCTCGGCGGGGATGTTCTCCGCGCGGAACACGGCTGTGCCTGCCACGGCAACGTCTGCACCGTTTTCGCGGCAGATGGGCGCGGTTTCACGGTTCACACCGCCGTCCACCTCTAAGATGAGCTCCGGGCGTTTTGCACGCAGCGCGCGCAGCTTTTCCATTTGATCAGCCATGAACTTCTGGCCGCCGAAGCCCGGCTCCACCGTCATGACGAGCACCATATAAAGGCGGTCGAGGTACGGGTACAGGCACTCAACGGGCGTGCCCGGCTTTAAAGACAACGCCGGCTTTACGCCGTACTTTTCAATTTCGGTGATGGTTTCATCAATGTCGTCGTCGCACTCCACATGAAACGTGATGATCTCCGCGCCGGCCTCCGCAAACTGGCGGACATACTGCTTCGGGTGCGAGATCATGAGGTGCACGTCAAACGTAAGGTCGCTTAACGGACGCAGTGCCTTGACGACATCCGGGCCAAAGCTGATGTTCGGCACGAAATGGCCGTCCATAATATCGAGGTGCAACCAATCGGCCGCGCTGACGGACTTTGCGCACTCGCCCATGCGGGTAAAGTCGCTTGCGAGCATAGAAGGTGCAATTTTCATTTTTACCACTTCTTTCTACGAGAAGAAATTTACGGATTTTGCGGTTAAAAGTTATCTTTTTCGTCGTCCTTTTCCTGCATTTTATTCATGGCGGCTTCCGCTTTCCAGCCTCTGCGGTTCAGAATAAAGAACACGATTGCCAGTACAACGAGAACGATGAACGTGAGCACTTTTAATACGGCGCCCGGTGTGCCCTGAAATACTTTCCAATCCGGGAAAAGCGAATCCAAAAGCCACCACACGCCAAGCACAAGGAAAAATCCGCCTGCAACGTAGAATATCTTATTTTCTTTCGACAGACGGAAAATCAAGATCAGTCCTGCAATAAGCCACATGGCAGCATATACATAACCCATGGTATCCTATCCTTTCTAAAGACATACGCCTTATCTTCTCTTTGTTGACCTGCTCTATTATAACGGATAGTGCCCCAAAATACAAGGAAATCCGCAGAAAATACACAAAATATCGGAATTCTCACATTTTATAACCGAAAATTTCCCCTTCTTCTCCTTTTGCGGAGTAATGAAGAATTTATGCTCCCCGCAAAACGCAAAAAGGCTGCCGGCAAAAGCCGACAGCCAATTTCACTGATTATATTGAGATCAGATCAGCTCAATGATCGCCATCTCAGCTGCGTCGCCGCGGCGCGGCCCGAGCTTCGTGATGCGGGTGTAGCCGCCGTTACGGTCAGCATACTTCGGAGCGATTTCCTTGAACAGCTTGTTCGTGACGCTTTCCTTGGTGATGAAAGCCATGACGTTTCTTCTGTTTGCAAGGGTATCTTCCTTCGCGATTGTGATCATCTTTTCAGCAAGAGCGCGGACTTCCTGTGCTCTTGTTGCAGTTGTCTCGATCTTTCCGTTCTCGAAGAAGAACGTAACGAGGCCGCGCAGCATAGCCAGTCTATGTGCAGTGTCTCTTCCGAGTTTTCTTGTTCCCGGCATGATTGTCACTCCTATCGTTTGGTAATGGTAATTAAATTATTCATCGTCCTTGCGGAGGCTGTAGCCGAGCTGCGCAAGCTTCCAGATGACTTCTTCAAGCGACTTGCGGCCCAGGTTTCTGACCTTCATCATGTCTTCTTCGGACTTTGAAACAAGGTCTTCCACCGTGTTGATGCCGGCGCGCTTTAAGCAGTTGAAGGAACGGACGGAAAGGTCCAGCTCTTCAATCGTCATCTTGAGCACCTGTGCATCATCGCTGCCGCTCTTCTCTACGATGGTATCCATCGCCTTACCCTTTTCGGAAAGGTCAACGAAGAGGTTCAGCTGGTCTGTAAGGATCTTGGCAGCGAGCGACACCGCCTCTTGTGCGGTAATAACTCCGTTTGTCCATACCTCAAGGGTCAGCTTGTCGAAATCGATACGCTGGCCTACACGGGCAGGCTCTACGTTAAAGTTAACCTTTAACACCGGTGTGTAAATAGAATCAACTGCCAATTCACCGATCACGCCCTGCGGCATATTCTGCTTGTTGCGTTCACCGGAAACATAGCCGCGGCCCTCATCGAGCACGATCTCCATGTACAGCTTTGCGCCTTCACCAAGCGTTGCAATGTGCAGGTCCGGGTTCAGGATCTCTACTTCGCTGTCGCACTTGATGGAATCTGCCGTTACGATGCAGGGGCCTTCAGCAGAAATCTCCACGGTTTTCGGGCCTTCGCAGTGCAACTTGGCAATGAGACCCTTGATGTTCAGAACGATTTCGGTGACATCTTCCTTAACACCCGGAATGGTGGAGAACTCGTGTACGACGCCGTCGATCTTGATCGACTTCGGGGCTACACCCGGCAGGCTGGAAAGAAGCACACGGCGCAGGCTGTTGCCCAGCGTAGTGCCGAAGCCGCGCTCCAGCGGCTCTACCATAAACCGGCCGTAAGTGTTATCGTTGGATAATTCCTCGGTCTCTATTCTCGGTCTTTGTATCATCTCAATCATTTGCGATCCTCCTTTACACATTTGACGTAATTCGTAAAACCCATAAAATAATGTTAAGTTTTACTGGATTACTTGGAGTACAACTCAACGATGAGATGCTCTTCTACCTCAAATTCAATGTCGCTGCGCTCCGGCATGCGAAGGATCTTGCCCTCAAGGGCTTCCTTGTTGCGCTCCATCCACTCGGGAGTGGTGACGAGCGGTGCGTCTGCGCCGGTGAGCTTGGAGAACTTCACGCTGCTACGGCTAGCTTCACGCACAGCAATGACGTCGCCCGGCTTCACAAGGTAAGACGGAATGTTGACCTTCTTGCCGTTCACGGTGAAGTGACCGTGGTTGACAAGCTGGCGTGCGTCGCGGCGGGTGGAAGCAAAGCCGAGACGGAACACGACGTTATCGAGACGACGCTCCAGCAGACGAAGCAGGTTTTCGCCCGTCATGCCGGTCTGACGCTCAGCCATATCAAAATAGCTTGCAAACTGGTGCTCCAGAACGCCGTAAATAAACTTCAGTTTCTGCTTCTCCTTGAGCTGAGTTGCATATTCAGACTGCTTTCTGCGCATACCGTTGCCCGGATTGCGGATGGTGGTCTTCTTGCTGTAACCCATAACGGCCGGAGAAATGCCCAGCGCTTTGCAGCGCTTTGCAATGGGCTGTCTGTTCTTAGCCATATTCTGTAACCTCCTAATCTGTTATACGCGTCTTCTCTTCGGCGGGCGGCATCCGTTGTGCGGGATCGGCGTTACGTCTTTGATCATGCTGACCTCAAGACCTGCCGACTGCAGTGCACGGATAGCGGCTTCACGGCCTGCGCCCGGGCCCTTAACATAGACTTCTACGCTCTTCATGCCATGCTCCATAGCAATCTTAGCCGCGGTCTCCGCAGCGGTCTGTGCTGCGAACGGCGTGGACTTTCTGGAACCACGGAAACCGAGCTCGCCGGCGCTTGCCCAGGATACCGCATTGCCCTGCGTATCAGTGATGGTTACGATCGTGTTGTTGAAGGTGGACTGGATATGTGCAGCGCCACGCTCAATATTCTTGCGCTCACGGCGTCTGCGGACTGCGGTTACTGCTTTCTTTCCGCCTTTTGTAGCTGCCATTTAAAATCCCTCCCGATTACTTCTTCTTGTTGGCCATGGTCTTTCTCGGACCCTTGCGCGTTCTTGCGTTGGTCTTAGAGCGCTGGCCTCTTACCGGCAGGCCCTTGCGGTGACGGACACCGCGGTAGCAGCCGATTTCAACGAGTCTCTTGATATCGAACGCAACATTACGGCGGAGGTCGCCCTCAACGGTGTAGTGGTGGTCGATATATTCTCTCAACTTTGTAGCGTCATCTTCAGAAAGATCTCTTACGCGGATGTCCGGATCAACGCCCGTAGCAGCGCAGATGTCCGACGCTGTCTTGCGGCCGATGCCGAAGATGTAGGTAAGAGCAATCTCGATTCTTTTGTCTCTGGGTAAATCAATACCAGCAATACGAGCCATGCTTATTGCACCTCCATAAATATTTCAGAGCCTCAGCCCTGGCGCTGCTTGTGCTTCGGGTTTTCACAGATGACCATGACTTTACCCTTGCGCTTGATGATCTTGCATTTTTCACACATCTTCTTAACAGAAGGTCTGACTTTCATTTGTGTGCCCTCCTTATGCGTTGTGGGGTCTTCAAATCTATTTTATCTTACTTGGAACGCCACGTAATGCGTCCCTTTGTCAGATCGTACGGGCTCATTTCCAGTGTGACCTTATCGCCCGGAAGGATGCGGATGAAATTCATGCGCAGCTTGCCGGAGATGTGAGCCAGGATCATATGCCCGCCTGGGATCTCTACCTGGAACGTCGCGTTCGGCAGAGCTTCCTTTACGATTCCTTCTACTTCAATTACGTCCTGCTTTGACATTCTTGTCTCACCAATCCTTACATTTAAATGTTACGTTGTGTGCGCTCTGTATGCTGTGAGCGCCGTGCGTATTTGTCGATTGGTCGAAAGGCTCTCTTCGCTGAGCACCGTCGCCGTCGGGGCTAAATGCATCAGCTTTTTCTTTTTCGGTGCTTCCATCCTGCGACGTTTGCCGTCTGCCATGTAGGCATACACGCCGTCCGTTTTCAGCACCACCTGAAAATCGCCTTTATCATGACCTTTAAGCGACCGCATAATCTGTCCGCGTACACAGTCCATCTGACACCTCAATCCAGTGATGTGAGAATCACAGGGCCGTCGGGTGTAATGGCTATACTGTGTTCAAAGTGGGCGGCAAGCTTGCCGTCCTTCGTCACGGTGGTCCAGCCGTCTTTGAGAATTTTAACCTCGCAGCTGCCCTGCGTGACCATGGGCTCGATCGCGATCGTCATGCCCGGTAACAGGCGTACACCCCTGCCGGGGGTGCCGTAATTTGGAACACTGGGGTCTTCATGCAGCTTCGCACCTACGCCGTGGCCGACAAATTCCCGTACCACCGAGTAATTGCGAGCTTCGACATACTGCTGCACTGCGGAGCCGATATCGCCGATGCGGTTGCCCGGCACAGCCTTTTCAATCGCAAGGAACAGGCTCTCTCGGGTCGCATCCATCAGCTTCTGTGCTTCTTCGGAAACTTTGCCGCACGGGAAGGTCCATGCGTTGTCTCCGTTGAATCCCTCATAGATTGCGCCAACGTCAATGGAAACGATATCGCCCTCTTTGAGAATTTCGTGTGCTGAAGGTATGCCGTGGATAACCACATTATTTACCGAAATGCAGGCGCTCGCCGGAAAACCGCCATAACCGAGAAAGCTGGGCACGGCGCCCGCCTTCTCGATTGTTCTTCTGACGATCTTGTCCAGTTCGAGTGTAGAAACACCCGGACGGACCGCTTCACCGGCCTTCAGCAATGCTTCCTGCGAAATCTTTCCCGCGTCACGCATATAACGCAGTTCACGGGTCGTTTTCAGGTTAATCATGCTTACGCCTCTAATGCTTTGAGTGTGAGGGCGGTCGTATCGGCGACCTCCTCCTGACCTTCTACGATGTGCAGCTTGCCCTGCTTCTCGTAGTATTCCTTTAAGGGCTCGGTCTGCTCGTGATAGACGCGCAGGCGGTCCTTAACGGTATCCGGGTGGTCATCCTTGCGCTGAACAAGGGTGCCGCCGCAGTTCGTGCAGACGCCTTCCACTGCCGGCTTCTTGTAAAGCAGGTGGTAGGAAGAGCCGCACTTTTCGCAGACACGGCGTCCGGACATTCTCGTGACGATCTTCTCGTCGGGCACTTCGATATCGATGACCCGATCGATCACAACGCCGGAAGCGTCCAGAGCCTCGGCCTGCGGAATGGTTCTCGGGAAACCGTCGAGGATAAAACCGTTTTTGCAGTCTTCCTCTGCCAGACGGTCCTTGATGATACCGATGACGATCTCATCCGGGACAAGCTGGCCGGCATCCATAAAGGCTTTCGCCTTGAGGCCCATTTCCGTGCCGCTTTTCAGCGCCTCTCTCAGAATATTGCCCGTAGAAATGGCGGGTATTCCGAGATGTTTGCAGATAACTTCTGCCTGGGTGCCTTTACCGGCACCCGGTGCACCTAAAAGGATCAGCTTCATTGTTCATGACTCCTTTCGTATCTTATGCGCCCGGGGGCTTAATCAAGGAAGCCCTTGTAGTGACGCATCATCATCTGAGATTCGATCTGCTTTACAGTCTCCAGCGCAACGCCGACCATGATGATGACGGACGTGCCGCCCATGGAAAGGCCATACATGCCGGTGAGGTTGCTGTAAAGGATCGGCAGGATCGCAACGAACGCGAGGAAGATCGCGCCGATGAGCGTTATCTTGGAAAGGATCTTGCTGATGAACTCCGCCGTCGGACGGCCCGGACGGATGCCGGGGATCGTACCGTTATTGGTGCGGAGGTTGTTCGCCATTTCAATCGGGTTGTACTGGATCGTCATGTAGAAGTAAGCAAACACAACGATGAGCAGCAGGTACAGAACACTGTACAGCCAACCGGTGGAGGAGAAGGCATTGAAGAAGCCCTTCCAGAAGCCGGTCGGTTCGCCGACAAAGAGGCGAATGGTGCTCGGAATGGAGAGGATCGCAGACGCGAAGATGACCGGCATAACGCCGCTCATGGTCACTTTGATCGGCAGGAACGTGCTCTGACCGCCGTAAACCTTTCTGCCAACGACCTTCTTAGCATACTGCACCGGAATGCGGCGCTCGGAATCGTTCATGAAAACGATGACCCAAATGACCGCGAGGAAAAGGATGATGAACAGCGGTGCAAAGACAAAGTACTTGCCGTAGCTCTCCGGAGACTGCATTGCAGCCGAGAAGTAGCTCCAGATCTGACCCATCGTAACCGGAAGACGTGCGACGATACCGGCAAACAAGATGATGGAAATGCCGTTGCCTACGCCCTTCTGGTTGATCTGCTCACCCATCCACATGATCAGCGCCGTGCCGGCGGTGAACGTAAGAACAATAATGATTGCAGTAAATACTGCGGAGAAACCTTCATTGTACAGGGTAATTTTATTGTTTCTCAGGTAGAAATAATAAGCGGTACCCTGAATGAGGCCGAGACCCACCGTGGTGTATCTCGTAATGGCAGCAATTTTCTTTCTGCCTTCTTCGCCTTCCTTCGCCATGCGCTCCAAGGCGGGAATCGCCACCGTGAGGAGCTGAATGATGATGGAAGAGTTGATGTACGGGGTGATGCCCATTGCAAACAGCGTTGCATTTGCGAACGCGCCGCCCGTTAACATATTGATATAACCCAGTGCAGTTTCATTGGCGCTTGCCATCAGCGTGTTGAGCGCGGAAACGTTCAGGAACGGTACCGGCACAACAGAGCCGAAACGGAAAGCAATGATGATCAAAAGCGTATACAGGAGTTTCTTACGGAGATCCGGGATCCTCCAAGCGTTTTTGAGTGTATTAAACACTTAGATCACCTCGGCCTTCCCACCTGCAGCCTCAATTTTCGCCTTGGCTGCTTCGGAGAAAGCGTTAGCCTTAACGGTAACCTTTTTGGTCAGCGCGCCATTGGAAAGAACCTTAACACCGTCGCATGCAGACTTGATGATACCTGCTTCAACGAGTGCTGCCTGATCGACGACTGCGCCGTCTTCAAAGGCGTTGAGGGCGTTCAGGTTGATCGCAACGATCTCCTTAGCGAAGATATTGTTGAAACCTCTCTTCGGGATTCTTCTCTGCAGCGGCATCTGACCGCCTTCAAAACCGGGGCGGAAACCGTGGCCCGCTCTTGCCTTCTGACCTTTGTGGCCCTTACCGGCTGTTTTACCGTTGCCGGAGCCATGACCTCTGCCGATGCGCTTTGCGTCCTGCATTGCGCCCGGGGTAGCTCTGAGTTCATTGAGCTTCATTCAAACACACCTCCTTAGCCTTTGATAACCTCGACCAAATGAATGATCTTCTTGATTTTGCCCTCTGTTTGTGCATTATCGGGCTGAGTGGTTGTATCGCCGACCTTATGCAGGCCGAGCGCCTCGGCGGTTGCAATCTGGGGCTTTTTGCAGCCGATGAGGCTCTTTTTCAACGTAATCTTTACGTCTGCCATATTGCAAACCTCCTTACAGAATTTCACTTACGGACTTGCCGCGAACAGCTGCAACCTCTTCTGCGGTTCTCAGCTCGGAGAGACCGGCGAGAGTTGCGCGTACAACGTTGCACGGGTTGTTGGAACGCAGTGCCTTTGTACGGATGTCCTTGATGCCAACGCTTTCAACAACGGCACGAACCGGGCCGCCTGCGATAACGCCGGTACCGGGTGCTGCCGGCTTTAAGAGAACACGGCCTGCGCCGAATTCGCCGACGATCTCGTGCGGGATGGTGGAGCCGCGCAGAGCAACCTTCTGCAGGTTCTTCTTAGCGTCTTCAATGCCCTTGCGGATCGCGTCCGGAACTTCGCCGGACTTGCCGATGCCAAAGCCTACGATGCCGTTGCCGTCACCGACAACAACAAGAGCGGCAAACTTAAAGATACGGCCGCCTTTAACGGTCTTGGAAACGCGGTTGATAGCAACTACGCGCTCCTTCAGATCGAGTGTGGATGCGTCAATTTTCATAGCCAAAACAATATTCCTCCTTCTTAGAAGTTGAGGCCGCCCTCGCGGGCGCCGTCGGCCAGCTCTTTGACGCGGCCGTGGAAGATATAGCCGCCGCGGTCGAAGACCACATCGGTGATACCCTTTTCTGCTGCTCTCTCTGCGATCAGCTTGCCTACTGCGTGTGCTGCTTCTTTGTTTCCGCCGTTGCCGGTAAACGCCTTCTCAACCGAGGATGCTGCGCACAGTGTAACACCGTTCACATCATCGATGATCTGAGCGTAAATATGCATATTGGAGCGGAAAACATCGAGGCGCGGTCTTTCCGGTGTGCCGCTGATCTTGCCGCGAACTCTCTTGTGGCGGCGCAGTCTGGCTACGTTCTTATCTGCCTTACTAACCATTTTTATCTCACTCCTAACCTATTATTTACCCTTACCGGTCTTGCCTTCCTTGCGGCGAACAACCTCATCAATGTACTTGATGCCCTTGCCCTTGTACGGCTCCGGCGGTCTCTTCTCGCGGACTTCCGCTGCGAACTGGCCGACCTTCTGCTTGTCGATACCATTGATGATGATCTTGTTCGGAGCCGGAACTTCGATCTTGATCTCGTCCGTTTCCGGAACGATGACCTGATGCGAGAAACCGAGGTTCATAACCAGGTTTGTGCCCTGCTTCTGAACACGGTAGCCAACACCGTTGACTTCGAGCTCTTTCTTAAAGCCTTCCGTTACACCCACGATCATGTTGTGGATAAGGGTACGGGTGAGGCCGTGCAGAGAACGGTTCTCTTTGTCGTCGTTCGGACGTGTAACAACAATCTCAGCGCCCTCCACAGCGATGTTCATGCTCGGCTGGAACTTCTGAGTCAGCGTGCCCTTCGGGCCCTTGACCGTTACGCAGCTACCGTCTACCTTAACCTCGACGCCTGCGGGAATATTTATCGGTTTTCTTCCAATTCTGGACATGTTATTGCACCTCCCTGATTACCAAATGAACGCGAGAACTTCGCCGCCGATGTTCATCTTTCTTGCCTCGCGGTCGGTCATAACGCCCTTAGAGGTGGAGATGATGGCGGTGCCGAGGCCCTTCATGACCTTCGGCAGCTCTGCTGCGTTGGAATAGATGCGGAGACCCGGCTTAGAGACTCTCTTGAGGCCCTTGATTGCCGGCACGCCGCCTTCAACATACTTCAGTGTTACGGTGATGACGCCCTGTTTGCCGTCCTCGGTAACCGTAAAGCTCTTGACATAACCTTCGTCAACAAGAATCTGGCAAATAGCCTTCTTCATGTTAGAAGCAGGGATGTCAACAGTGTCATGCTTCGCAGACTGAGCGTTGCGGATACGGGTAAGCAGGTCAGCGATTGTATCTGTAATCTGCATGATTTATTAACCTCCTATAAAGCTTTTACCAGCTTGCTTTCTTAACACCCGGGATCTGGCCCTTATAAGCCAGCTCACGGAAGCAGATACGGCAGATGCCGAACTTGCGAAGGTAGGCATGCGGCCTGCCACAGATCTTGCATCTGTTATATTCGCGCGTAGAGAACTTCTGCTCTCTCTGCTGCTTGAGTTTCATTGAAGTCTTGGCCACAGTATTCCCTCCTTACTTTTCAAACGGAGCGCCCATGAGCTTCAGGAGCTCGCGGCCCTCTTCATCGGTATTTGCCGTCGTAACGAAGCACACATCCATGCCGCGGACCTTGTCGATCTTATCGTACTCGATCTCAGGGAAGATGAGCTGCTCTTTGATACCCAGGCTGTAATTGCCTCTGCCGTCGAAGGAGTTGGGGTTGATGCCGCGGAAGTCACGCACGCGCGGAAGCGCTACGTTGAACAGGCGGTCCATGAACTCCCACATCTTCTCGCCGCGCAGCGTTACCTTAACGCCGATCGGCATGCCTTCACGGAGCTTGAAGTTTGCAACGGACTTCTTAGCTCTGCAAACGATGGGCTTCTGGCCGGTGATCGTCGCGAGGTCGCCGGAAATGGAATCGATGACCTTCGCGTTGTCTTTTGCCTCGCCGGCGCCGACATTGATCACAATTTTATCGAGCTTCGGGATCTGCATAACGCTCTTGTAGCCGAACTTCGTCATGAGAGCGGGTGCGACCTCTGCTTTGTAAAAATCATTCAGTCTTGCCATTTTATTCCCTCCAGATTAAAGCGACTCGCCGCATTTTTTGCAAATGCGCTCTTTTGTGCCATCCTCAAGCACTTTGTGGGTGACACGGGTCGGCTTGCCGCAGCGGGGGCAAACAACCTGGACCTTGCAGGCGTAGATCGCGGACTCTGCCTTGATGATGCCGCCGGCCTCGCCCATCTTGCGGGGCTTTACGTGCTTAGAGACAATGTTGGCATTCTCTACGATGACCTTGCCCTCTTTCGGGGAAACAGCCATGATCTTGCCCTTCTTGCCGCGGTCTTTACCGCTGAGGATAACGACGGTGTCACCGGTTTTAACATGAACTTTACTCATTTCAGGACACCTCCAATTAAAGAACTTCCGGGGCGAGGGACAGAATCTTCATGTATTCCTTGTCGCGCAGTTCGCGAGCGACCGGCCCGAAGATACGTGTGCCTCTGGGGTTTTTATCATCACGGATGATGACGGCTGCGTTTTCGTCGAAACGAATGTAGGTGCCGTCTTCGCGGCGAACGCCGGATGCGGATCTTACGATAACCGCCTTAACTACGTCGCCCTTCTTAACAACTCCGCCGGGTGCTGCTTTTTTAACAGATGCTACCACGACGTCGCCGATATTTGCATACCTCCGGCCTGTACCACCGAGAACGCGGATGCACATAAGCTCCTTCGCTCCTGTGTTGTCGGCCACCTTGAGGTAAGTCTGCTGCTGAATCACAGTAAATTCCTCCTTCTGCTAAAGCCGATTATTTGGCTTTCTCGATAATCTCAACCAGGCGCCATCTCTTATCCTTAGAGAGGGGACGAGTTTCCATAATACGCACTCTGTCGCCGATGCCGCAGACGTTCTCTTCGTCATGGGCTTTTCTCTTAACGGTACGCTTGATGATCTTGTTGTAAAGCGGATGTCTGTAACTGTCCTCAACAGCAACAACGATTGTCTTATCCATCTTATTGCTGACGACCTTGCCGACAGTTGTCTTTCTCATGTTTCTTTCGCTCACGTCTAATCCTCCCTTCCCTTATGCGTTCTCTTTGCTAAGCTCATTCGCACGGATAACTGTCTTAACACGAGCGATGTCCTTCTTAACCGCCGAGATGCGCATCGGGTTTTCGAGCTGGTTAATAGCGAGCTGGAATCTGAGGTTAAAGAGCTCAGCCTTGAGGTCATTCAGTTTTGTGTTCAGCTCTTCTGCTGTGAGCTGTCTGATTTCAGAAGCTTTCATTACTCTTAGCCCTCCTCTTTTGCTACAAACTTGCACTTAATCGGAAGCTTGTTGCTTGCAAGGCGAAGTGCCTCACGTGCAGTCTCTTCCGAAACACCGCCGAGCTCGAACATAACTCTGCCGGGCTTAACGACAGCTACCCAGTACTCCGGGGAACCTTTACCGGAACCCATTCGGGTTTCAGCCGGCTTCTGTGTGATCGGCTTGTCCGGGAAAATTTTGATCCAAACTTTACCGAAACGCTTGCAGTAACGCGTCATAGCAACACGGGCTGCTTCGATCTGGTTGGAGGTGATCCATGCGGGCTCAAGAGCCTGAAGGCCGAAGTCGCCGTATGTCACCTTATTGCCGCGATATGCCTTACCGGTCAGGCGACCTCTGTGCACTCTGCGGTATTTAACTCTCTTAGGCAGTAACATTACGCACGTCCTCCTTCTCTCTTATTGTTTCTGCGGGTGTTGTTGCTCTCGTTGAGCACTTCGCCCTTGTACAGCCAAACCTTAACGCCGATGCGGCCGTAGGTGGTAGCTGCTTCTGCAAAGCCGTAATCGATGTCCGCACGGATGGTCTGCAGCGGAATGGTACCGTCATGATACTGCTCGCTTCTTGCGATTTCCGCACCGTTCAAACGGCCGGAGCACATGATTTTGATACCCTTTGCGCCGAGCTTCATGGAGCGGCCGATGCACTGCTTCATCGCACGTCTGAATGCGATTCTCTTTTCGAGCTGCTGTGCAACGTTCTCTGCTACGAGCTGTGCGTCGAGGTCCGGGCGCTTAACTTCAACAATGTTGATGACGACCGGCTTGCCGAGCTGCTTCTCGCACTGTGCGCGGAGCTTCTCGATTTCTGCGCCGCCCTTACCGATGACCATACCGGGCTTTGCGCAGTGAATGTGAATGCGAACCTTGGAGGCATCGCGCTCAATTTCAATCTTCGGAACACCTGCGAGGTAGAGCTGCTTCTTCAGCGTTTTGCGGAGGTTGTAGTCCTCAACGAGCGTATCGCCGAAATCAGCTTTCTTTGCGAACCAGCGGGAATCCCAGTCTTTGATGACGCCCACGCGTAAGCCGTGGGGATTAACTTTCTGACCCATTTATGTGACCTCCTCGCTTATTCCTTCTCTTTCACAACGAGTGTGACATGAGAGGTTCTCTTCAAAATTCTGTAAGCTCTTCCCTGAGCTCTCGGGCGGATTCTCTTGAGCATCGGACCCGGGCAAACGTAGCACTCGGAAACATAGAGGTTGTTTCTGTCCATGTTGAAGTTGTTCTCTGCGTTTGCGATCGCGCTCTTGAGGAGCTTCTCGAGATCTTCGCACGCCGCCTTCGGGGTGTGCTTCAGGATTGCCATTGCGAGGTCAACGGGCTTGTTTCTGATGAGGTCCAGAACGATCTCAACCTTGCGGGGAGAAATTCGGGTATACTTCAGAACTGCTTTTGCTTCCATCTTATACTCTCCTTTCTCTTAGCGGCTGGTCTTGGAACCGGCGTGACCCTTGAAGGTGCGGGTCGGGGCGAACTCGCCGAGCTTGTGACCGACCATATCTTCTGTCACGTAAACCGGAACGTGCTTGCGGCCGTCATGGACGGCGATTGTGTGACCGACGAAATCCGGGAAGATCATGGAAGCGCGGCTCCATGTCTTGACGATCTTCTTTTCGCCGTTCTCATTCATTGCCTGAATCCTTTTAAGCAGTGCGGGCTGACAAAAAGGACCCTTTTTTAAGCTTCTGCTCATGTTCTTTTAAGCTCCTTTCCGTGCCTTACTTACCGTTTCTGCGCTTAACGATGAACTTGTTGCTTGCCTTCTTCTTGGAACGAGTCTTATAACCAAGAGCCGGCTTGCCCCACGGTGTAACCGGGCCCGGGCGACCAACAGGGCTCTTGCCCTCACCGCCGCCGTGCGGGTGGTCATTCGGGTTCATGACGGAACCTCTGACGGTCGGTCTCCAACCCATGTTTCTCTTACGGCCGGCCTTACCGATCTTCACGTTCTCGTGGTCGATATTGGAAACCTGGCCGACGGTTGCCATGCAGGCATCCGGAACATTTCTCAGCTCGCCGGACGGGAGTCTCAGCAGAGCCATGCCGTTTTCCTTAGCCATCAGCTGAGCCATGATGCCGGCTGCACGGGCAAGCTGTGCGCCCTTGCCGGGATAAAGCTCAACGTTGTGGACAAAGGTACCGGTGGGGATATTTGCGAGCGGCAGTGCGTTGCCGGGCTTAATATCTGCATCCTTACCGGAGAATACCTGATCGCCGACCTTCAGGCCGTTCGGTGCGATGATGTATCTCTTCTCGCCGTCTTCGTACTGCACGAGTGCGATGAAAGCGGAACGGTTCGGGTCGTACTCGAGGGTAAGGACCGTAGCAGCCATGTCGTTCTTCTGGCGCTTGAAGTCGATCACACGGTACTTCTTGCGGTTGCCGCCGCCTCTGTGGCGAACGGTGATTCTGCCGTAGCTGTTGCGGCCGGCAGCTTTATTCTTCGGAGCCAGCAGGCTCTTCTCCGGACCCGTCTTGCTCAATGCGCTGAAGTCCGTGGTGGACATGTTGCGGCGAGCATTCGTAGTCGGCTTATAGTTAATGATTGCCATTGTGTTTCACTCCTTGTTTGGCTTTGCGGGATCGGGCAAATTCCCATTCATGCCCTTGGGGTTCGAATTACTCGAGCCGAATTAAACCATGGACTCGAAGAACTCGATGGACTTGCTGCCCTCGGTGAGGGTTACAACAGCCTTTTTCCAAGCTCTGGTGTAGCCTTCATATCTGCCCTGGCGGCGGAACTTGCCGCGAACGTTCAGGGTGTTGACCTTCTGAACCTTGACGCCGAACAGCTCTTCAACCGCCTTAGCGATTTCAATCTTGTTTGCATCCTGGCAGACTTCAAATGTGTACTTCTTATTCGCAACGCCGGTCATGGATTTCTCCGTGATGATGGGGCGAATGACGATGTCCTGCGCTTTCATTATGCGTACACCTCCTCAATTTTGGAGACGGCATCCTTTACAACGATGAACTTGTCCGCGTTGAGGATGTCATATACGTTCAGCGTGTTGACCTGTGCGGTCTTAACGCCCGGGATGTTCGCTGCGGAAGCGATGACCTGTGCATCGACCTCGGAGAGAACGATGAGCGCCTTCTTCTCGCTGCCGAGCGCCTTGAGCATCTCAGCAATCTTCTTCGTCTTGTAACCCTCGGTTGCGATGGAATCGACAACGATCATTTCGTTATCCTGGACCTTGCTGGAGAGTGCGGACTTCATAGCGAGACGCTTCACCTTCTTGTTGAGGGTGACGGTGTAATCTCTCGGCTTCGGT
This sequence comes from Hominenteromicrobium mulieris, assembly GCF_046197855.1. Lineage (GTDB taxonomy): Bacteria > Bacillota > Clostridia > Oscillospirales > Acutalibacteraceae > Hominenteromicrobium > Hominenteromicrobium mulieris. The sequence continues at coordinate 3,149,566 of NZ_CP173188.1, forward strand.
GCGAACACGATGCCGCCGTGTGTCCACTGCGGAGCTCTGGTGGAGCCCTGTCTTGCACGGCCTGTGCCCTTCTGTCTCCACGGCTTTCTGCCGCCGCCGGAAACTTCGGAACGGGTGAGGGCGGACTGTGTGCCCTGTCTCTGGTTTGCGAGATACGCCTTGACCATATCATTCATGACGGAAACGTTCGGCTCAATACCGAAAACGCCTTCTGCAAGCTCGATCTTTTCGACCTCTTTGCCTGCCATGTTCAAAACTGCTACTGTAGGCATTCTTTATTCCTCCTTCCCTTACGCTTTCACGCTGTCGCGCAGAACAACGGTGCCGCCGTTCGGGCCCGGAATAGCGCCCTTAACTGCGATGAGATTGTTTTCTGCGTCTACCTTGACAACAGCGAGGTTCTGGACTGTGACCTTCTCTGCGCCGAGGTGACCAGCCATCTTCAGGCCCTTCCAAACTCTGGACGGGCTGGAGCAAGCACCGTTGGAACCGCCGTGGCGTGCAACCGGGCCGGAACCGTGGGTCTCTTTAAGTCTCTGGAAGTTCCAGCGCTTGATGACGCCGGCGTAACCCTTACCTTTGCTGGTGCCCGTTACGTCAACCTTGTCGCCGTTTGCGAACACGTCAGCCTTGATGAGGTCGCCTACGTTGTAAGCGCCGCAATCGCTGAATCTGAATTCCTTCAGGGTCTTCTTCGGGGCAACGTCGCCCTTCTTGAAGTGGCCGGTGAGCGGCTTGCTCACGCGCTGCGGCTTCTGATCGCCGAAGCCAACCTGAACTGCATCGTAGCCGTCGTTTTCAACAGTCTTCTTCTGTGTGACAACACACGGACCGGCTTCAACAACTGTTACGGGCACGACTCTGCCCTTTTCGTCGAAGATCTGCGTCATGCCGATCTTCTTGCCGATGATTGCTTTCTGCATTTTGTATCCTCCTTTAGGTTATTGGTCGGATCTCTCCGACATGACCCTCCTGCCTGTAGGTTGAGCGGTTATCTGTCGAACGAAATCAGAGCTTGATTTCGATCTCAACACCGGCGGGGAGCTCTAAGCCCATCAACGCCTCAACGGTTTTGTTGCTGGGTCTCAGGATGTCGATAAGTCTCTTATGGGTTCTCATCTCGAACTGCTCACGGCTGTCCTTGTACTTATGAACAGCGCGCAGAATCGTGACGATCTGCTTCTCTGTCGGCAGCGGTACCGGGCCGGAAACTCTTGCGCCCGTGCGCTTTGCGGTCTGCACGATCTTTTCAGCTGCCTGATCGACAACCTGATGATCGTAACCCTTAATTCTAATCCTGATCTTTTCTTTGACTGCCACTTAAATCGCCTCCTGTTAAATTTTAGTTGGCGGGCGGGGGTTTTTATGAACACTGGCCCGGGTGTTTCACCAAGAAGCCATATAAAAACCGGATATTCACTTTTGTGAAATCCGGGATGCTTTTGGGTCGGTGTAAAATCACAAAACCCTCATAAAAAAACCATTGATCTGCCTTTTTGTCCGGCCTGTGCGCCTTAGAAATCAACGCATGGTTCCGCGCGCCACTCCCGTAGGAGCCGCTCAGCGTATCAAATTGTGTCGCCCGGTTTGAAATCGGACATACTCCACGGAAAAACCGGCATGTCTCAGCCGCAACCTCCCGCTTCATCGCATATCTGTCGCAGTCACGCAAGTATTATTATAACAGGCAAAGTATGAAATTGCAACCCCTTTTTTCGAAAAATTTTTCAGCTTTTCTGCGGCTTTTTCCGTTTTTTCAATTTGCGCCGTATCTTGTGCTTTCACCCGCGCGGCATACAACCGACGAAGCAAAAAACGGGACGGCCCGACCGCCCCGTCTTTCTTTTTATCGCACACTTTCTATGCATCTACAGGCTCTACGCGCAGGAAATCCATCGTTTCCGCCGGCTCACGCCCGTCTGCAGAGAACACGAACTGCTTATCCTGCCCATCGTCCATGACTTCGAAAAAGGCGGTCGTGCCGTCGGCACCGTACACAAAGCGCAGCGTCTCAATTGCGTTTGACGCGGGATCATACCAGCCGCCGTCCGCATGGCGGATCGGCCCGTCCGGAAACGTCAGCTCCCACAGGCAATCCACCGGCTCGTAGATTTTCGTTCCCTGCGCCGTCTCCACCGTAAACGACGCCCGCAGCTCCGTCCTACGCAGGAACCGGCACAGCCGCCAGCCCTTGGCCTCCAGCGCGGCGGGCTCCGCCGCCGTACTGTCCTCCACCCGCACGCCGGAGAGGGAAATATGGAACGGCAGGGGCAGCGGCATAAGCCAGAGCACAAGCGCGAGCAGCACGATGCCCACGCAGACCCGCCCGATAATTTTCCGGTTTAATTTCTTCACAGTAATACTCCTATCATAAGAAACTAGCGGTTTAATGTACGGGTAATCTTCACTTCCGATCCATATCTATACCGCACCGGACCTGTTGTATCCTATCCATTATTGTCAACAGTTCATTAATATTTTTGAAATATTATTTAACCCCCCTTGATAACATGTCTCTTGTTATCAAGGGGGGTAACTTTATTTACCAGCCTGCGCGCACAACGTAGACGATCATATCACGTCTGCCGAATGCGGTGCAGTCTTCCAGCGTATCGTAGTAGAGGTCTGCCACGATGTCGCCGCACATGGCCGCTCCGCCGGTGTCCATGGCGTAGCAGTAGCCATATGTCCACGAGCCGTCCACCGCGGTGATGTACAGCAGCGAACCGTACGGGATGCGGTTTGGGTCTACGGCGACATAACCGACCTGCGGTGTAGCGCCGATGGATGTGACGGCGCCTGCCGGTGCATAGTATGCAGTGCAGGAGCCCGTAAGGCTATACTCAAAGGAGGACGGTGCGCCGGAAGCATCCGTGAAGACGTTCTGCTTCTCTTTTGTACCGCGCAGCACGACCGCGCTCTTCGCTTCCTTTAAAACTTCTTTCGTCTTGACGACGCGGTTTTCTTCCTCGCCGTCCGCATACGTGACCGTGTAGGTAACTTTGGCTTCACCTTCCACGCCCTCGGTCTTCGTCTCCGTTTCGCCCTCATAGAGCTCTTCGGTATCTTCGTATACCGTGCTGTACGCGACAGCTTCGTTCTCGGTGATCTCTTCGGTGTGGATGCGCACAACGCGGATCACATCGCCGCTCGATACGTTATCCTCTGCCTTCACCTGCTTTTCACCCTCTGCGGTCGCGACCAGAATGCGGTCGTTCTCGCCGAGCGTAATACCCATGGCTTCTACGGCATCGCTGTAATTTTCAGCGGCAACGCTCTTCTCGGTCGTTTTGCCGTCTGCCGTAACGGTGAGGTCAAGGTAACGCTGCACGCGGATGCGCATACCGTTTGTAAGTGCGGTATCCATGGCCGGTGTGACGGTGTCGTTTTCGCCGAGCGTGATGTCGGCGGCTTTCAGCGCGTCTTCTACGGTGCCCTCGTTGAGGTCTTCCATGCGGCGCTTGCCGTCTGCCGAAACAAACACACGCTTTGCACGGGTGATCTGCACGGCGATGTCTGCCGTAAGCGCGGCGGTGAGATCGGCATCTGCCGTATCTCTTGCGCCGAGCGTAATCTCGTTTTCCGCAAACACGTCGGAAAGCGTTTTGCCTTTCGGGGCTAAAATCATCTGGGAGGCGTTATCCTCCTTGACGGAAACGCGCACAAAGCGCTGCACGGTGAGCGTGCCGTTCTCCGGGGAGAAGTCGTAGGTATCGATGTCCGAAACGGGCGCCATGCCCTCGGTCTGTGCGCGGGAAAGAATATCCTGCGGGTTCTGACCGATCATACTGAATCTGTATGTTTCGGAGCCGTCATATACGGTGATATCGGCGGTATTTGCCATAACCGTAACAACGGAAGAGATGCTGAGCGCTGCAACCAGAACGACGATCAGAAGGATCTTCGGCATCAGGCTCTTTTGCTGTTTTCTAACATGCCGCATAGCTCTTGCTCCTTTCAAAAAACTGTGAAGCGTTTTGCGCTTCGATTTGGCAAAGCTTCGGCGGCCACCCCGCCCTCTTGCTTTGCGTCCACTACCTTTCCTGACCTTTGAAATACGGGTGCAAAATGCCCTTTCCAAAAGTCATTTGAGAGTATAATGTGAAAATGATGGTCTGTCAAGTTTTTCGAAAGGCTATTTTTGTGCAATATGCTGAGTTACGCATGGTGTTTTAATTTACATAACAACTCATTTGATATTTTTGAAAGCGATTATTTGCCTTTTTTACGGAACTTTTTTGCGGCGCTCTGTGCAATTTGCAAAAATTTTGCAAAGGCAAAAACATCGAACAAATTTTCTTATACCTTAATATTGTATATTCTTGCATATTCATTTCGGTAAATTTCGCGAACTTTCTGCGTTTTCCCGTTTTATACCGTATATTGTTCCGAATTTGATACATTTCATGTGCTGTGCGGCACTTTTCCTTTACAGCAGAAATTTTCAAAAAACCGCGGTCAAAAGGCAGGTATATTTCATAAAAAGCGTGCTGTATTTTGGGCAGCTCTCCGAAAAAATCGCATTTGCGGCTTTGGAAAGCGGGATGTCCGTTTCAATCGGGCCGATTTTGTGTCGAAATGCGTCTCACCGTGTCCGCAGAAAAAATTATCGTCAACCGATGTATAGAATACGCATGTTAAGTTTACATAACCCGAGTTTTGCATAGAGTTTTGTTTCCGTGCCGCGCACGTTTTTAATTTGCTTCTTATATATAATAGAACATCACGGGCAGCTTTTTAGGGCCGACCGTGATGCTTTATCTCACGCGTTCTGTTTCTTTATATAAGTGATAAGCTCGTTTGCCGCGGTGCGGTGTGCGCCCACACTGGGGTGGTCACGGCAGCCGCGATTTTTGAGGTCATCCGTCAGCGACAGAAATTCTGCGTTCGTGTCGCCCGTTTCTGCTTTGTAATCGTCTATGGCCTTTTGCAGCGCCGGGGCAAGCTCCAAGCCGAGCATACCGTAGATCCACACAAGACGGGCGTTGGGGTAATACCCACGCAATTGCTTTAAAAACGCGGTCGCGCCGTGCGCAAAACGCGCTTCGTCTTCGGGGTTCAGCTTACCGTCTTCCGTGCGGCGGTTCTGAAACGTCTCGCCGGTTGTTTCATCTGTCCAGGCAGGCTGTGAAAACGCGCCGCAGTCGTTTGTACCGAGGTTGATGAAGACGTAATTCGGCTGCCATTTTGTGAAATCATACGGCTCTTTCGCGCCGAGGGCAATGTTTTTTTCGCCGCTCAAAAGGCCGCAAAGCTGCCCGTAGATGGGCGGAATGGCACTGTTTGGGTCGTTGTTCCAGCCACAGCACACGCCCCAGCCACTCTGCGATGAGACACGGATATCGGCGTTTAAAGCACGGGACACCATGACAGCGTAGTTATTCTCCGCACTGAAGAACATGGAAATCCAGTCTGTTTCCGCTTTCGCGCCGATGTCGCCCTCGCCGCTCGTGATACTGTCGCCGATGAATTCGATCTTTAAATTGCGCTCCGGCACGGGCAGGAATTCGCCGTCTGTTTCGATGGCGTTAATCTGCAAAACACTCTCCGGGTCGGCGTTCATGGCCTGCGTATCTTTAAAGATGCGCACGTTCTTGACCTTTTCGGGGTCCATGCCGCGGAACACGCACACGCGCTCCGTGCCCTTTTGCGCCATGCGGCGGGAGAAGAACTCGCCATTCACCATAAAGCTGTACCACGGCTCGTGGATGTCCCAATCCGCCGTAAATTCCACCCACAGCTCGCTGCCGCGCACATTAAGCTCTAAGCCCGCCGCCGTCCAGAACAGCGTGAGCGGCGTTAACGAGCCGTTTGTGCGCCCGTGCACAAGGTGCGGAACTTCGGATAAGGTATATCGCTTGACTTCGCTCATTTTGCCTCCGCCTCGGCAAGCTCCTTCTTATAAAGATACTTGTCAATGTCTTCCTTGATGTTGTCCGGAATCTTCTTTTCCACCGGGAACACCGCCGCATTGATCAGCGTATCGGCATACGTGAGCACAATCTCCAGCGTTTTGCCGAGTGCCTCTGCGGAAAGGAACTCCATGGTATCAAAACGGTTGTGGATATACGCCGCACCTTTTGCACCGTCGCGGGAGAAGTTGATTGCCGGAATGCCGTTATCCGCAAACGGGATGGAATCGGAAGAATAAATGCTCTGGCGCGTCACAGCGGAGAGGCCGTTGATTTTGAGCATGTAATCGGTGTAGTGTACGAGGGATTCCTCGCCTGTGACAGCCGCCGTGTTATAGCCGAGGATCGGCGCACCGACGTCAACGTTAATCATGAAGACGTGATCTTTCAGCTCATCCTTGTGGTCGCGCACGAATGCCTTGCTGCCCTCGAGGCCGATCTCTTCACTGCCGTACCAGCAGAACTTTACGGTACGCTTCGGCGGGTGCTGCGCGAACCAACGCGCCGCTTCCATGTTGATGACGGAGCCTGCGCCGTTATCGTATACGCCTTTGGAAAATTCAACGGAGTCATAATGTGCGCCGAAGGAGATAATCTGCTCCGGATGCTCGGTGCCTTTGATTTCCGCAATCACATTGTGCGACGTGAGTGTAAGGTTCTTGTTCTGTACAGTAACCTTTGCGCGGGATGCACCCTTGTTGACGATCTCCATAGCGTCCACGGTGCGCAGCTGTACCGCCGGTGCATTGCCGAACGCACGCAGCGCACTGCGCAGCTTGCGTTGATGCAGATCGGTATTCTCGAGGTCATCGTGAATATCGCCGTCCATGGTGACGACAGCTGCGGCGCCCGCTTCCATCAGGCTGCGATACAGCGGCACGCGCAGAAAGCCGTTGACGAGCACAATCTTGCCCTTGACGTTCAACAGGTCAACCGGGAGCGCATTTTCCACGTAGACAAAATCCGCCGTAAAACCGTCTGCGGCGGTGCTTTCCGCGCACTGGTAACCGCGCACGGTATAGCTCTTGCGGTACGGCTCCAGAATCTCGAATGTCGCTTCCACTTCGGCGGATTCGATCTCAAACGGCTCAATCACGGCGGACAGACCAAAGCTTTCGCACTCCGCTTTCAGAATTTTCGCGGCTTTTAATTCTTCTGAGGAGCCGGCCACGCGCGTAAAGCCGATTTTATCGAGCAGTGCGAACGCACGGTTTTCATCATATTTTTTCAATGTAAACAACTGCCTTTCCCTTTGATTTTATACGGTATTTATTCCTATTATATAGTATACAAAATAAATTGCAAGCAATTTTGCGCCAAAATGAAAGTGTACGGCTTTAAAAATGCAAAAAGCAAGATCATTCCCTGCTTTTAGAGAATAATCCTGCAATTCTGCATATAAATTTACTTAAAACGCCTGTGTGCAGACGAATTTAATCTCTTCGATCTCCATGCCGGTCTGGCCGAAGTAGAGCTTGAGATAATTCGTGCCGCCGAACAGCACACCGATGTCCTGCTCCGCGGTAACGACCTCGCCGTTCGTGCCGTTGATCATAACCATGCCGCGCAGGTTGCCGTCGATGAAGATAGACATCGGAATCTGCGCCACTTCATTGGCGTTTGCTTTTACGCGCATGACAAACTTATAGAGGCCGTTTTTCTTATAGCGGATGCCGAGAATGGTGGAAGCGCCTTTTTCCGTATTGACTGCGGAAATGTCGAGCGGGGCTTCGCCATCGATGAACTGATACTCGCCGTTGAAATCGACGTAATCTTCGCTCGTCTTCTCCGCTTCTGCGGCTTCGCGCTCCTCATCGCTCATGCGGCCAAGGCTGCGCTCCATCACAGGCGAGTTCATCACGGTGCGGCAGATATTCATCGCAGAGCGCACGAGCGCGTCACGCGTCAGTCTGCCGTCTGCAAGGGCGTCGTCCAAATTATCGTGTTGGCTGTTCGAGGCGGCGTCCGCGTTAACCATGTTGAGGTCATTCTGCGCGCGCACCTGTGCAGCGACGTTCTCGCGGGTGGCTTCTTCGCCCTCGCGATCGTTGCCCTTTGCCCACCAGTCGGTCATAACGGTACCTATGAAGCCCCACTCGTCGCGCAAGATGGTCGTGAGCAGGTCGAAGTTGCTGGCCGTCCAAATGCCGTTCAGACCACCGTAGGTGGACATGACAGAGTATGCGCCGCCCTCTTTTACGGCCGTTTCAAACGCGCGCAGGTAAATTTCACGCAGTGCGCGCTCGGAAAGGACGGAATCGATCTCGGTTCTCTTAAACTCCTGGTTGTTGCAGGCAAAGTGCTTGATGGTGCCGGTGACACCGAAGCGGCGCATACCGCGCAGCTGTGCGGCGGCGAGCTTGCCGGTGAGCAGCGGGTCCTCCGAGAAATACTCGAAGTTTCTGCCGTTTAAGGGGCTGCGGTGGATATTGAGACCCGGGCCGAGAAGTGTATCGATGCGGTTTTTGCGTTGCTCTTTGCCTTGCATGGCGAAAAGCTCTTCATTCAGCTTCTCATTAAAGGTGCAGGCGAGCAAGGTGCCGTTCGGCAGGCTGAACGCGATGGTGCCGCAGTCCATACGAATGCCGGAGGGGCCGTCTGCACAGCAAGCTGTGGGAATACCGAAGTTGACGAGGTTTTCCGTGACGCCGCCGAACGCGCCTGCGGTGCCCGCTGTGACCTTCGGAGAGTTCATGCCCTCGCCGCGCATAAGGCAGATGAGGTCTTCGTCGGAAAGCTGCGCTACAAAGTCTTCCAGCTCCGCTTTGCCGTCGAATACATCGCCGAGCTTGATGCCCTTGTCGCCCGTATACGGCTTTGCAGGCTTTAATGCCGCCGCGCTGCGGGCCGCCATATCGTATTCGCGCTGCGGTGCGGGCTCGAATGCGATTGTGTTATTGTGATTCACCATGCGGTCAAACTTCGTGACCGGCGCGCACGCCTGCACACACGTGCGGGTAACGGTATCTTCTTTCACTTCAAAGCTGCCGGAGAGCTTTGCGCCGCGCACGCAGCCGCCCGTGTAGACGTTATACGCGCCGCTTTCAAGCACATAGCAGAATCTGTGTCCCGTAACGCCGCTGTCGTCGTAGGACGCAAGATTTGCGATTGGGAACGTGAGCGTAAGCGTTTCGCTTTCGCCCGGCTGCAGGGTTTCGGTCTTTGCGAATGCGGCGAGGCTTCTTGCGGCCTTGCCGAGCTTGCCCTGCGGTGCTTCAACGAAGACGGTGACGACCTCTTTGCCCTGCACGTCGCCGGTGTTTTTCACAGTGACTTTCTCTGTAACGGTCTCGCCGTCGAAATCGAAGCTTTCAACCGTGCGGGTGAAGGTCGTGTAGCTGAGACCGTAGCCGAACGGATACAGCACACAGTCTTTTGCGAACGTCTCAAAGTAGCGGTAGCCGACGTAGATGTCTTCTTTATAAATGACCCGTGTGGGATCACCGAAGCCCTCTGTAGACGGATAATCGCTGATGTCAAGCGCGATGGTGTCGCTCAGCTTGCCGCACGGTGTGACAGTGCCTGTGAGAACATCTGCAGCGCCTGCGCCGCCCTCCTGGCCGCCCTGCCAGACGTACAGCACAGCGGCGGGATCGTATTCTTTCACCCACTTCATATCCATGATATTGCCGACGTTCAGCAGAACCGCAACACGCTTGAACGCGCCGCAAACCTCTTTTAACATCTGATGCTCGGCGGCCGTCAGGAGATAGCTGCCCTCTGCGGCGCTGTTGTCCTTATCTTCACCCGCGGTGCGGCCGATGATGACAACGGCGATATCGGACTTTGCAGCGGCCTGCTCGGCGAGCTCTTTCGTGACGGGCATTTCCTCCTGGCACCACGGCTCCTGTGCCCAGCCCATGCCCTTTTCAAACGGATGGTCCTTCAGCCAGTCGCGGTAGGTCTGCTCCAGCTCCTCGTTGACGGAAATGTCTTTGTTTTCTTTTAAAGCGTCCAGAATGTTCGTGACGTAGCGGGTATTAACTGCGCCGCCGGAGCCTGTGCCGCTCTTATAATAGTCGAACTGAATTCTGCCGAACACGGAAACGCGCTCACCCTTTCGGATTGGCAGCGCCTTGTCGTCATTTTTCAGCAGCACGCAGCCTTCCGCCACGGCCTGCCGCGCCAGCGCGGCATACTCGTTCCAATCGATCTTATACGGATTGCTCATTTTATTTTTCCTTTCTGCATGATCTATGCCGTTTACGGTGTATTCTCTTTGTTATAATGATAAACGATTTTGTGGATTTTATCAAGCCGCACAGTTAAGTTTCTGTGAAAAAATCACGTGAACGAAAATTTTCGTTGTAAAACGCTTTAAAAACGGTTATGATACATATAAATAGAAACCCTTTACGGAAGGAGTTACCGTTATGCCTGCTTTTTATACCCATTATCGCTTTGGCTGCGATGTTTTAAAACAGCTGCCGGAGAACATCCGCAGCATTTGCACCGCGCACCGCGGGCTTTTTGACATTGGCTTACACGGACCGGACATCTACTTTTTCTATCGACCTGTTCTGCCGAACAAGGTGAACCGCATCGGCTATGCGGCACACAAGCGCTCCGGGCGCTACTTTTTACAGCGCGCACAGAAGGTCATTGCGTCTGCGCAGGACAAAGATGCTGCCCGCGCGTATTTCTACGGGCTTTTGTGCCACTTTACGCTGGATTCTATCTGCCACCCGTACATCCACACGGCGATGAAAGAATTCAACGTCACGCACGCGGCGACGGAGACCGCTTTCGACCGCGCTTTGTTACTCAAAGACGGTAAAGACCCACAGCACTTTGACCCGTGCGGTCATTTTGAAGTGAACACGCGCAACGCCGCCGTGATTACGCCCTTCTACACGCCGGAAGCTACTGTGGCGCTGACCGAAAAGAGCATCTCCTCCATGGTATTCTACGGCCGTGTGCTGTTCACGCCGAACAAGGCGCTGCGCCGCGCCATTGACACCGGGCTTTACATCACGTTCCACCACGACGCCATTGCCGATATGATGATGACCACGCAGGACGTGCCGAGCTGCAAGCTGTGCACGGAGCACCTTATCGAACTGTACGGCAAAGCACTGGAGCTTGCGAAAACGCTTTTCCCGGCTGCGCAAAAGCTGCTCCAAAACGAAAAAGTCTCCTGTCCGGAGCTTGACCGCACATTTGACGGCTGATTTCAATTTTTTACCAAAATGCCCGCCATGCAGGAATCAAGAGGTTCTGCACGGCAGGCATTTTATTTCCCGGGTTTTACCCTATAGCAAAAGCTCCCGTTCACGAAAGCCTGTGAACGGGAGCTTTGATTTTCACTTACAGATCCAATCAGATTTCCGGCTCTACCAGATGGCAGGCGCAGAAATGACCCGGACGAATTTCACGCAACTGCGGCTTCGACTCTCTGCACTTGTCGCAGGCGACCGGGCAACGGCCGGCAAAGTTGCAGCCTTTCGGCGTGTTGATCGGGCTCGGCACGTCACCGGAAAGAATCTGGCGGTGCTTCTGCGCTTCTGCACTCGGGTCCGGAATCGGCACTGCAGAAAGCAGAGCCTTGGAGTACGGATGCAGCGTGTGCGCATACAGATCGTCGGAAGAAGCGAGCTCAACGACATTGCCGAGGTACATAACGGCGATACGGTCGCTGATGTACTTGACGATGTTGAGGTCATGCGCAATGAAGAGGAACGTCAGTCCGAGCTGCTGCTGCAGGTCGTGCAGCAGGTTGATGATCTGGGACTGGATGGAAACGTCCAGTGCAGAAATCGGCTCATCGCACACGATGAATTCCGGCTCGATAGCGAGCGCACGGGCAATGCCGATACGCTGGCGCTGACCGCCGGAGAACTCATGCGGGAAGCGGTTGGCGTGCTCTTTGTTCAGGCCGACCAGCTCGAGGAGCTCGTATACGCGCTCCTGACGGCGCTTTGCGTCGTACATGCCGTGGATGACCATACCCTCTTCAATGATGGAGGAAACGGTCATACGCGGATCCAGAGAAGCGTACGGATCCTGGAAAATGATCTGCGCTTTTTTCGCATACTTGAAACGCGTTGCGGCGTTTTTCAGATTCAGCTCTTCGCCGGCATAGTAGAGCTTGCCGGACGTTGCGGGATAAATGCCCATGGCCACACGGCCGAGCGTAGACTTGCCGCAGCCGGACTCGCCGACAAGGCCGAGCGTTTCGCCCTTATAAATATCGAGAGAAATGTGGTCGACGGCCTTCAGCATACCGCCGGAAACCTTAAAGTGCTTGCATACGTCGTCCAGAACGATCAGTTTTTCATTACTGCTCATCCGGCTCACCCCTTTCTGCTGCGCTCGGGCAATCGGGATGGAGCAGCCAGCATGCTGCCTCATGACCCTCGCCCACCTTGAATACCGGCGGCTGCTCCTCATGACAAATCTTCATGCAGTGCGTGCAGCGAGCACCGAAACCGCAGCCCTTCGGCGGGTTCAGCAAATCCGGCGGTGTGCCGGGGATGGAAACAAGGCGCTGGGTCTTGTTCATATCCACGGACGGCAGGCTCTTTAACAATGCCTGTGTGTACGGGTGCGCATTGCGGTAAAAAATATCCTCGCAGGTGCCGGTCTCTACAACCTTACCTGCATACATGACCGCCACGCGGTCTGCCATGGACGCCACGACGCCGAGGTCGTGCGTGATGAGGATAATCGCGGTGCTAGTCTTCTCTTTGATCTCGGCGAGCAGGTCCATAATCTGCGCCTGAATGGTCACGTCCAGTGCGGTGGTCGGCTCATCGGCAATGAGGAGCTTCGGGTTGCAGGAAAGTGCCATTGCAATCATGGCACGCTGACGCATGCCGCCGGAGAATTCGTGCGGATACTGCTTTGCACGCTCTTCCGGGTTCGGAATGTTAACAAGGGAGAGGTACTTAATGGCTTCCGCCTTCGCCTCTGCCTTGGAAAGATGACGGTGGTGCTGAATGGCCTCGACAATCTGCTTGCCGACGGGCTTTGTCGGGTTCAGGCAAGTCATCGGGTCCTGGAAGATCATGGAAACTTCCTTGCCGCGAATCTTCTGCATTTCTTTTTCGTTCGCGGCTACGATGTCGTGCTCGCCGAGCTGCACGCTGCCCTCTTTAATTCTTGCGGGCGGCATGGGGTTCAGCTTCATAATGGTCTGCGCCGTGACGCTCTTGCCGCAGCCGGACTCACCGACGATGGCGAGCACTTCGCCCTCGCTCAGTGAGAATGTGACGCCGCGGACAGCCTTGACCTCACCGGCGTAGGTATCGAAGGAAACGTGCAGGTTCTGCACATCTAATACTTTATTCATGTTGAATTACCTCCTCAAGCGCGGGTCAAATGCATCGCGCAGGCCGTCGCCCAACAGGTTGAAGGAAAGCATTGTAAGGCTGATGGCAACTGCCGGCACAACAAGCTGGTACGGATACGTCATGAACACATCTTGACCGCCCTTTGCCAGAACGCCCCAAGATGGCTGCGGAACCGGAACACCGAGACCGATGTAGGAAAGGAATGCCTCGGTGAAGATCGCGCTCGGAATTGCGAGGGTGACGTTGATGATGATAACGGAAAGTGCATTCGGAATGAGGTGCTTTGCAATGATTCTGGAGCTCTTTGCGCCCATGGCTTCTGCCGCCACGATATACTCTTGGCTCTTGAGCTGGAGCACCTGACCGCGTACAAGACGTGCCATGCCGGTCCAGCCGGTGATGCCGTAGGCGACGACCATGGTGAAGATGCCCTTCGGGAGCACCATCATCAAAAGGATAACGACGATGAGGTACGGAATACCGTTGACGATCTCCACGATACGCATCATGATGGTATCAACCGCACCGCCGATGTAACCGGAAATACCGCCGTAGATCAAGCCGACGATGAGGTTGACGAACACGGCTGCGAACGCGATCATCAGAGAAACGCGGCCGCCTTCAAAGGCGCGCAGGAAAAGGTCACGGCCGAGGTTATCGGTGCCGAAATAGTGTACATGGTGCTGTCCCTCATAGCGGGAGTCTGTACAAACTGTCATGAAGCCCTTGTTGACTTCGCCAAGGTGCTGTTCACGGCTCTCAAACGGAGAGAAGAACGGCACGACGATGCAGGAAAGGATGAGGAGCACGATGATGAAGAAGCACACAACGGCAACTTTGTTTTTCATCAGTCTGCCGATGGCGTCTTTCCAGAAGGTCGTGCTCGGGCGGGAAATGCCCTCGCGGCGAGCGGAATCGGAACCGATCCACTCAAAACGGCTTTTATCTATCTGTGTCATACTCAGCCCTCCAATTTCACGCGCGGATCAATGAGACCATACGCAATATCGACTACGAGGTTCGCAATAATAAGGAACGCGCCGTAGAAAACCGTGGTGCCGCAGATCATGGTGTAATCGAGACCCTGAATGCTCTGCACGAAATACTTGCCGAGGCCCGGGATACCGAAAACGCTTTCTACAACGAAGCCGCCGGTGAGGATGCCTGCCGTGATTGGGCCGAGAACCGTGACGACCGGCATGATGGCGTTGCGCATTGCATGCTTAAAGATAATGCCGCTCTGGGAAAGGCCCTTTGCCTTAGCGGTCTTGATGTAATCCTGACCGAGAACGTCCAGCATGCTGGTACGCATCAGACGGGAGATCGTCGCGAGAGAACCGAAGCCGAGTGCGACAACCGGGAGAATGTGGCTGTTGAAGCCTTCCCAGCCGGTAATAGCGAAAATACGCATGCCCGTTGCCTGATACAGCTTGAGGCCGAGGAAGTACTGCAAAATAGAGGCCACAACGAACGACGGAACGGAAACACCGAGCAGTGCAATAATCATGGCAACTGTGTCGGCTGCCTTGCCGCGCTTGATGGCTGCGAGTGTGCCGAGCAGTACGCCGCCGATGAAGGCGAAGCAAATGGAACGGATACCAACATCAAACGAAACGGCAAATGCTTCGGTGATCATCAATGTAACCGCACGGTTATAGGTAAGGGAAACGCCAAGGTCGCCCTGCACAACATTACCGATATAAATGAAGAACTGCTGCCATACGGGCTTATCAAGACCGTATTTTGCATAAAGCGCTTCCATCTGTGCCGCGGGAAGCTGCTTTTCACCGGTGAACGGGTCGCCCGGAAGAAGCTGCATCATGAAGAATGTGATCGCGACCAACAGGAACAGGGTAACAATGGAATAGCCCACGCGCTTTAAGATGTACTTAGTCATGTGCAATCCACCTCTCTTTGATAGTTTAATAGAATGATTAAAGGTTATGCGGACAAAGCCGCCGACGTTTTTGGGAACGATGCCGCCAAAGCGTCCGCGGCCTTGTCCGATAAACGACAATATGACAATATAACAAAAAATGTGCGCAAAAGCTCGGAAATTATTCTGCCGCCTTTGGCACATCAATTTTGTGAACTTAGCGAATGCAGCTTGTATTGCCGTTCGCGGAAATCCCCAAAATTTCGGGGAAACAAGGCTTTACTCACCCAACACAGTGATGCGTATATCACCTAAAAGTGTTGAAGTAAAAGATTAAAAGAATAAATACAGTTCGGTGCGGCGTACCTTTTTGAGATACACCGCAAGCCGTAACCGTATTTGAATTTCTTTTAAGTATCCGGGTCAGCGCCCGTAAGGTTTTCGATTAGGAAAGCTTTACGTAAACAGCGTTGATATCCTGGAACGTAGATCTGTGCATACCGCCCTTGATCTTATCGGAGCAAGCATAGGACGGAGCTCTCCAGTAGGACGGGCCGATCGGGAGCTGATCCGCAATGATCTGCTCGCACTCGATGAAGTAGGACTCACGCTTTTCGAGGTCGGTCTCCTTGGATGCGAGGTCGATGAGCTCATCGTATCTCTCGTTGGAGAAGCCGGTCTGGTTGTTGCCGCCATCGGTGACCCATATGTCAAGGAAGGTGTTCGGGTCGTTGTAGTCCGGGCCCCAGCCGGTAACGGACATAACATAGTTGCCGGTCTTACGGTTCTGAGAACCCTGCTTGGTGATCATGGAGTTAACGGCAACCTCGATGCCGAGAACCTGTCTCCACTGCTCCTGATAGAAGGAAGCTTCTGCAATAGACGTCGGGGAGTCGCCGCAGTCGATGGAGAGGTGAGCGGAGAGATCATCTACCGTGCAGCCGAGCTCGGAGAGAGCCGTTGCAAGGTATTCCTTAGCTTTTTCCTGGTCACGGGACGGCGCATACAGCTCGCCGACCTTACCTGCAAAGGAGGTGCCGTCAGCAGCGGAAACACCGGGCGCCGTGAAGGAAGTCATCGGCTCGTTATCGTTCTGCCAAACCGTATCAATTTCCTTCTGCGCGTCAATTGCATTGAACAGTGCACGACGGAGATTTACATTGGAGAGATACTGGTCATTGTTGTTGAAGTAAATGTAGAATGCGGAACCATCCGTATAAGACTGAATCGTAGCACCTGCTGCTGTAGCCTGCTTGATGAGTTCGCCGGTGCCGAGACCGACCATATCCAGGTCGCCTGCGAGGAAGGAGGAGAGAGCTGCGTTGGCATCGGTGATGATCTTCCAATCGATCTCTTCAACTTCTACGTCTGCTGCGCCGTGCCATGCATCGTTTTTCTGCATAACGATCTTATCGTTGTGGCTCCACTCGGTAAGAGCGAACGGGCCGTTCGTGCAGAAGTACTGCGCTTCGGTGGAGTAGAGGTCTGCGCCTACAGCCTCATAGAATCTCTGGTTGATCGGAGCAAGGGTGCCGAAGGAGAACAGGAACAGTGCGTACGGAGTCGGCTGCTCCAGGGTAACCTCGAGGGTATAATCATCGACAACCTTTACACCAACTTCGTCCCAAGTAACTTCACCGTTGAAGTACTTTTCAGCGTTCTTGATGAAGTAGAGGAAGTAAGCGTAATCAGAAGCAACATCCGGGTTCAAAGCCTGACTCCAAGCGAACTCGAAGTCCTTCGCCGTAACCGGGTCGCCGTTTGTCCAAACGCCGTCCTTACGGAGGTGGAAGGTGTAGGTGAGGGTATCCTCATCGTAGTCCCAGCTCTCAGCTGCGCCCGGGGCTGTGTTGTCGTCATCGTCGAGGGTGACGAGGTTTTCATACATGTGCTTGAACAAGGCGAACTCAATGGAGTATGTGGAGGTCAGGGTGTTCAGGCCTGTCGGCTCCATACCTGCGTTCAGGCTGATGGTCTTTGCAGCGTCTACGGTCTTCGGGGTGAAGGTTGCCGTAGCGTCACCGGATGCAGCCGGGGTGGAATCTCCGGAGGCGGTGGACTCGGTGGATTCTGCGCTGCTTTCAGAAGCTGCGATGCTCTCGGTAGATGTCTTGGAGCTGTTGCCACCGCACCCAGCGAATGCGGAAACAACCAACGCCGCGGACAGAACCAGAGCTAAAACCTTTTTCAGTTTCATTTCTTGTTCCTCCTAATGTGATAGGTGATAGAATTATGAAATTTTCGTTCAAAGAAAATTCATATTGCATACATAATACAGCATAAATCGCTAAATCGCAAGTGGCAAAACTATGGAAATCCTGTCCTAATTTTCGTGTATTTTTGTGAATTATGACCTTGAGGCATATACACACCGTGCAGTTTTTCATGATAGTATTGCAATTTTGTAATTAAATCCGCCCAAAATCCGCCAAAAAAAGCCGCATCAGGGGCGTGTCCTCTACAAAAATACAAGTTTCCGTGTATTGTGCACGAACGACGGATAGAAACCGAATTCCTGCATTTTACGGCGAAATCCGACAAGTTTTCTCCTGTTTTTGAAAGAGAACGCGCAAAAATGCAGTTTACCCGGAAAATATGTTGGACATTTTCAAAGTTTTGTCCACCTGCCTCTCCCCTATGTGCGCTGTTTTCTATGCGTTTTTTGCTGCAATGCCATCCTATATATAATAGTATATGATATTCCAATATCGATATAGAATACGGATTTTTGCTTTAGTTTGCATCAGATGTCCTTCACTATGCATGCTTACCGGTTTTTGTGCAACTGCGGAAAACAAAACGGAACCCCTTCGCCGTGCAGACGAAGAGGTTCCGTAATGCAAATTTAAAATCAGCCGTGGATAGAGTAGTTCGGGGCTTCCTTCGTAATCTGAATATCGTGCGGATGGCTTTCCTTCAAACCCGCACCCGTAATGCGCACGAACTGTGCCTTCTCGTGCATTTCCGGGATATTTGCGCAACCCACATAACCCATGCCGGAGCGCAGACCGCCGACCATCTGATAAATGGTATCTGCGAGCGGTCCCTTATAAGGCACGCGGCCCTCAACGCCTTCCGGAACGTACTTCTTGTTGTTTGCCTGGAAGTAGCGATCGCTGGAGCCCTTACCCATAGCGCCCAGAGAGCCCATGCCGCGGTAGACCTTGAACTGTCTGCCCTGATAGAGCTCGTACTCGCCCGGGGTCTCCTTGCAGCCTGCAACAAGGGAGCCGAGCATAACAACGCTTGCACCTGCTGCGAGCGCCTTGACGATATCACCGCTGTACTTGATGCCGCCGTCTGCGATAACCGGAACGCCGTATTCCGCCGCCGCGCATGCTGCGTCATACACAGCCGTGACCTGCGGCACGCCGATGCCGGCAACCACACGGGTGGTGCAGATGGAGCCCGGGCCGATGCCGATCTTTACGCAGTCTGCGCCGGCTTCGATAAGCGCACGGGTGCCCTCTGCCGTTGCAACGTTACCCGCAATGAGCTGGAGGTCCGGGTATGCTTTCTTGACCTTTTTCACTGCTTCGATGATGCCGCTGTTGTGACCGTGTGCAGAATCGAGCACGACAACATCGACCTGTGCTTCCACAAGGGCAGCAACGCGGTCCAAAACGTCAGCCGTAGCGCCGATAGCCGCGCCGCAGAGCAGACGGCCGCCTTCGTCTCTTGCAGAGTTCGGGTACTGCACAGCTTTTTCAATATCTTTAATCGTGATGAGGCCCTTCAGATAGCCCTTTTCATCGACAATCGGAAGCTTTTCGATTCTGTGGTGGCGCAGGATCTCCTGTGCATCCTTGAGGGTGGTACCGACCGGCGCGGTGACGAGGTGATCCTTCGTCATGACGTTTTCGATCTTCTGGTCGAAATCGGAGCCGGACATGAAGCGCAGGTCGCGGTTCGTGATGATGCCGACGAGCTTGCCGTTTTCGCAGATCGGCACGCCGGAGATCTTGTAGCGGCCCATGAGGTTATCCGCCTCGCGCACGGTGTTCTCCGGCGCAAGGAAGAACGGATCAACGATAACGCCGTTCTCGGAGCGCTTGACCATATCGACCTGATCGGCCTGACGCTCAATGGACATGTTCTTGTGAATGATGCCGATGCCGCCCTCACGCGCAATGGCAATGGCCATATCCGCTTCCGTGACGGTATCCATAGCCGCCGTCATAATGGGGGTGTTCAGCTTGATCTTCTTTGTGAGATGAGTGGAAATGTCTACCTGACTGGGCAGTACGTGTGATTCTGCCGGGATCAGAAGAACGTCGTCAAAGGTGAGCCCCTCTTTGACAAACTTAGAGGTGAATTCTGTGTTCAGCATACCGTCAACCATCCTTTCGCCTTGTGCACCGTGTTTTGTTGTCTTTATGCGGTAATTTCCGCATACCGCATAGGAAAAATTTCCCGGCAAGCCGGGGGAAATATATTATTTGATATTAGATTGTACCACTTTCGCGGTACATTTTCAACTGTTTTGTCCTCGAAAAAACAGAGATACCCGCTGAGCGTTCTATGCGCTTTTTAGGGAAAAGCCACAAAAAGCGGTTTTATGTGGCTAACTCCCGGACTTTGGGACGATTTTTGCAGGATTTTGACGGACTGAACTTCTAAAAAGCACTCCTCAAGGCCTCATCCACTTCCTCGAAAAAGGCTGACTGAAAGCCTTATTCGTTCTTGCTCCGATAGCACTCCTTTTTATAATATATTAGAAAGTGCTCCCTTTGTAAAAAACTTTATACGGAAATTACAAAATGTCTTGACACTCCGTCCTGTTTGATATACCCTAAAACTACTATATCAAAAGCATATCTCCCGTACCCGACACATTCGGCGCACGGCATATTTTCCGCGCTCCCCCTATTACACTCGGCCCTATTGGGCTAAAAGGATGGTTTTTCATGAACAAGCTTCGCAGATTGCGCTCCCTCTCCCCGGAGATGGCGGAAACGCTACGCCTTGCCGGCGTGCAGGGCATTTTTTGGGCGGCCATGGCGGTAGGCAATTATCAAACAGTCTACCTGCAAAGCATCGGCTTTCCCGCTACGGATTTCGGCTTATTAAACGCCATTGCCTGTGCCGTCGCTATTTTCGCCATGACGTTTTGGGGCACGGTGAGCGATCGTATCGGCAGCGTGCGCAAAATTGTCATTTTAACGCTGACGCTCGGCTGCGGCCTTTTCATTTTTGTGCCGCTCATTCCGACGGGGCAATCCTACTCAACGCTATTATTTCTAATCTTGATCCCGATCATCAACTTTTTCCGCGTACCGATGTCGCCGTTTGTCGATAACCTTACGGTGCGCAACTGTGCGGAGCATCGACTGAATTACGGCATGGTACGCAGCAGCGGCTCGCTTTTATTTGCCATTGCCGGTGTTATCACGGTAAACGCGCTCATTCCTGCGGCGGGTGTGCCTTCGACGTTCTGGGTGATGGGCATTGTGATGATTCCTGCCATTGTTCTGACGTATTTCTGCTTTGAGCCGCAGAGCGGCAAGCGTGTAAAAAAGAGCGCAACGGGTGCCGGCGTACTGCTGAAAAACTACGCATACATGGCGTTTCTCATTTTTGCATTCTTCTTCCAGATGGCCGTGGCGTTTGAAGGGAGCTTCTTGACGTATTACATGGCGGATATTCAGATCGATACCGTCAATCTTGGGCTCATTCTCTCCGTGCGTGCTATGATGGAAATCCCGTTTCTGTTCTTCATCGGCCGCCTGCGCCGCCATATCAAGATGAAATACCTCATCATGCTTTCTGCAATTTTGATGGCGACGGAGTGTCTGTGCTTCTGCTTCCTTGTGAATTCGCTGCCGACTATGTTGGTATTTGCCGCGTTTTACGGCCTTGGCAACGGTGCATTTCTCGGCACGGGCACGAACTATATCTATGAGCTTGCACCCGTGGAGCTGCGTGCCACGGCGCACAGCCTGTTCATTTCCGTGGCGCAAATCTCCGGCATTCTCGGCAACCTGCTCGGCGGCGTTCTGTTTGACACCATCGGCGGCAAAGCGTTCTATGGCGTAACAGCCTGCATGTTTCTCGTTTCCGTTGCGATCTTCGCCGCAAGCTTTCTCTTCCACCGCAATAAAAAAGAAACGGCTGCGGCATGACCTTCAAATACTCTGTGCTCTTAAAGGCTCGCTTCGGCGGGCCTTTTGTTTTGTCTGAAAACACACGCCTTTTTTGTATATGTCGAAATAACGTTTCCAATCCATTTTACGCTGCTTTTTAGCGTACCCGCACGCAACATGTCGTAAAAATGAATGCGTAAAGTATATTGCCTTTCCATATATAGCCGATACCTTGTGAAAAACTTAGTTTCCCCCACTATACCGTGTGCTTTTCCACACTTTCCACCGAGTTTTCCACACCGTAATTTTGCAGAATTATGCATATTTATACACAACTTCGTTCTGCGATTGTATGGTTGTTTGTTCTCGCATCGTGGACACATCTGTGTATATCTGTCGAAATGTGTCCGTAATCGGAGATACATACGTTCGAAACTGTTGAATATTCTTTCACTCCTTTAAGTTGAAAATCTGTTTTCCACATATCCTCAGAAAAAGTTTTACACAAGACGATGGCGAAAACTGTTGCCTTTTGAAAGTTCGTGTTCTTTCGTTCCGCTTTGCATCATTTCTCCTATTTTTTAATACGGTCATCAGAGCAAGTCTTTCTATAAGCAGACGGCAAAAGAGGCACATGCATTTTACTTTGCATGTGCCTCTTTTGTCACCTATTTAATTTGCAAAAATCACTTTTTCGGGACGATAACTTCCTTGCCGCCCATGTACGGACGCAGAGCTTCCGGGATGCGAACGCTGCCGTCTGCCTGGAGGTTATTCTCAAGGAATGCGATGAGCATACGCGGCGGTGCAACAACGGTGTTGTTCAGCGTGTGGGCAAGGTACTTGCCGTTTTCGCCGTTTACGCGGATGCGCAGACGGCGCGCCTGTGCGTCACCGAGGTTGGAGCAGCTGCCGACCTCAAAGTACTTTTTCTGGCGCGGGGACCACGCTTCAACGTCCACAGACTTAACCTTAAGATCTGCGAGGTCGCCCGAGCAGCACTCGAGCGTGCGGACCGGGATATCCATGCTGCGGAACAGGTCTACGGTGTTCTTCCAGAGCTTATCATACCACTTCATGGAGTCTTCCGGCTTGCAGACGACAATCATTTCCTGCTTTTCAAACTGGTGAATACGGTAAACGCCGCGCTCCTCGATGCCGTGTGCACCTTTTTCCTTACGGAAGCACGGAGAATAGCTGGTCAGCGTGAGCGGCAGTTCGGCTTCCGGCAGGATCTGGTCGATGAATTTACCGATCATGGAGTGCTCGCTGGTACCGACGAGATACAGGTCTTCACCCTCGATCTTGTACATCATGGAATCCATTTCCGCAAAGCTCATAACGCCGGTAACAACGTCGCTGCGAATCATATACGGCGGGATAACATACGTGAAGCCACGGTCAATCATAAAATCGCGCGCATATGCGATAACGGCGGAGTGCAGACGCGCGATGTCGCCCATCAGATAATAGAAGCCGTTACCTGCAACGCGGCGTGCAGCGTCCAGATCGATACCGTTGAAGCTTTCCATGATCTCCGTGTGGTACGGAACCGGGAAATCCGGCACGACCGGCTCGCCGAAACGCTCAACCTCGACGTTTTCGCTATCGTCTTTGCCGACCGGCACGCTGGCGTCGATGATATTCGGGATCGTCATCATGATCTTGAGGATCTTCTCATCGAGCTCTTTTTCTTTAGCCTCTGCGGCGATGAGCTCATCGGACTGTGCCTTGACCTGTGCCTTGACCTGCTCGGCCTCGGCCTTCTTACCCTGACCCATCAGCGCACCGATCTGCTTGGAGAGCTTATTTCTGGAAGCGCGCAGGCTGTCGGCCTTCTGCTGCGTAGCGCGTTTTTCGGCGTCCAGCTCGATGACTTCATCGACAAGCGGAAGCTTTGCGTCTTGGAACTTTTTCTTGATATTCTCGCGGACAATGTCCGGGTTTTCTCTCAAAAATTTAATATCGATCATTTTGGAACATTCCTTTCGGTTATTTGTGGCTTTTTAAGCGTTTTTCTTGGTTCTTGGGCTGGTTTCGCATCGCGAAACTCCAATAGGCAAAAAGTGTTTCGAGCTCCGCGAAGCTCGACCAAGGGGTTTTACCCTTGGAACCCACAGCCTTTTGAAAAAGGCTGGCGAAAACTTTATTCGCCCCGTTCACTTTAGCTTTGTGATTTACTCGCCCGTTTTATCGGTCAATTTCAAATCATACAGCAGGTTCTTGAGGTCTTCCTCGCCATAAAACTCGATTGTCAGCGCTGCTTTTTTCTTTGTGCCGGAGATATGCACCACACGGTTTAAAACGTCACGAAGTGCAAGTTCAGCCTCGTCATAGTAACGGATGCGGCGCTTTGCGGGTTTATCTGCCTTTTCCGGCTTCTCCTCGTTTGCGCGCTTTGCCATTTTTTCCAGCTCGCGCACGGAGATGCCCTCCATGGTCACGCGTCTTGCCGCCGCTTTCATCTGGTCTTCGTTTTTGAAGCTCAGCAGCGTTCTGGCATGGCCCGCAGTCATTTCGCCGCGCTCCAGCATGTTCTGCATATCCTCCGGCAGATTCAAAAGCCGCAGTGCATTCGTGATCGCCGGGCGAGATTTGCCCACTGTTTTTGCAATCTCCTCCTGCGTGAACTCGAAGTTATCCATCAGCATCTTGTAGCCGTTTGCTTCTTCCAGCGGCTTCAAATCCTCGCGCTGCAAGTTCTCAATCAGCGCCAGCTGCATCACTTCGCTGTCCGTCAGGTCGCGGATAACCGCCGGTACGGTCGTCAGTCCTGCCATGCGAGAAGCACGCCAGCGTCGTTCACCCGCAACGATCTGATAGCCGCCGGAAAGCAGTGGGCGCACCAAGATGGGTTGCAAAACGCCGTGCTGTGCAATAGAATCCGCCAGCTCGGTCATCGCGCCGTCATCAAAGCTCTGGCGCGGCTGCGTACGGTTCGGCTCTAAGTCGTTTATGCTGAGCTCCACCGCGCCGGCATCGTCCTCACGCGCATTGTCATAGAAAATTGCGTCCAGCCCCTTGCCGAGGCCTCCTTTTTTTGCCATTGCGAAAGACCATCTCCTTCTTGTCGCATTTATACCGATATCACACGATTTTGCGCATGAAACCGGTTTTGCCGCCGCAATCAGCGGTTTTTCTTTAAAATTTCATCCGCAAGCGCACCGTATGCGATGCAGCCCTTGTTGGATTTATCGTAGTACAAGATCGGCTGTCCGTAGCTCGGCGCCTCGGAAAGACGCACTGTGCGCGGAATGACTGTTGCAAACACCTTGCGCGGGAAATACTTTTTAATTTCCGTCACAACCTGCTGCGTCAGGTTCAGTCTGCCGTCATACATCGTCAGCAAAACACCTTCCAGCTCTAAACGGTCGTTGTAACGGCGCTTTACAGCCTGCACGGAGCTCATCAGCTGCGAAAGGCCCTCCAACGCGTAGTATTCGCACTGTACCGGGATCAAAACAGAGTCCGAAGCATTCAGCGCGTTCGTTGTGATAAGCCCCAGCGACGGCGGGCAATCGATGATGATATAGTCAAATTCTGTGCGCAGTGGCGCCAAAGCCTTCTTTAAAACGGACTCGCGCCCGTTCAAATCCGCAAGCTCAATCTCTGCCGCAGCCAGATCGGCCTTGGAAGGAATGACAGAAAGCTTTTCAAATTTTGTTTCGAGAACGGCATCTTCGCCCTTTGCCCCGTTGATGAGAATATCATACGAGGTCGTTTTCAGCGTTCGGCGATCAAAACCTACGCCGCTCGTGGAGTTGCCCTGCGGGTCAATATCGACCAAAAGCGTCTTTTTCCCTTTTGCGCCGAGCCATGCGGCAATATTTACTGCGCTGGTTGTCTTGCCCACGCCGCCTTTTTGGTTCGCCACGGCAATTACCTTGCTCATGTACCGCGCCCCTTTCCTTCTTCTTTCTATTATATAGGATATTGTAGCACATATCCGGCACAGAATAAAGAGAAAAGTTCATTTTTTTGCAATGTTTCATGTGAAACGGCCGGATTTTATCGCGTTTTGGCAAATTTTGATGTTTCATGTGAAACATTTGCAGTTTTAAACCGAAAAAAGCATTAAAAACACAGAAGGACTGCCGGCATTTGCAGACAATCCTTCTGTGTTGTGGGAAATGAATAAGGGAATGGGTTTACCTCGTACTCGATATTAAGTTCTGGCGCATCAGCTTGCCTTGTGTGCAGCTGATTTTGGGATGCGGACGACGCATTCGTAATACTCATTCGTTTCCTTACGCTGAAAAGCCGCGCCGATGCCGGCCTCTTTCATGGTTTGGACAGCATGGTCGATCGTGTTGAGGAACAGGCGAACATCTTTCGCAATGAATGTCCTCTTCGGCCTTTTCGCCTGTCCCTCCTGCTCCAAAAGTGATTTGATATACGTATCCGTCTGCGCCACGTTCATTTTGCGCTCTATGACAGTCTTCAACGCTGCCATGCGCTTTTCCGGATCTTCCATTCTAAGCAAAGCACGTGCATGACGCTCCGTAAGGTGGTTTTCCAGCACCATGCGCTGCTCTTCGCCGGAAAGCCGCAGCAAACGGATCTTGTTTGCAAGCGACGGCTGGCTCATGCCGAGCCTACGTGCGGTCTCCTCCTGCGTCATAGAGCGGTCCTGCATCAAAGCATAGATCGCAGCAGCTTCCTCAAAAAAATTCAGGTCACTGCGCTGCATATTTTCAATAAGCGCCAACACCGCGCCGTCCTGCGGAGAAAGCTCCTGCACAATGGCCGGGATGGTTTTGAGCCCCGCCATACGCGAAGCACGCCAGCGGCGCTCCCCTGCCACCAAAATGTAGCGGTCGCGGTCTCTGCGCACAAGAATCGGCTGCAAAACGCCGTTTTGACGAATGCTTTCTGCGAGCTGCAAAAGCTCGTCCTGCGGAAAATCCAATCGCGGCTGCGCAGGATTTGGCACAATCTTATCCGGTGAAAGCTCCAAAAGCTTTTTCTTTTCCGTAAATGCCATACGCTGCACCTCCTGCTTGCATTTCCAGTGTAAGAAGTTCGTCCTTTGTGAGGGCTTGTTCTCTTTACAGAAAATAGCTTACCACAATGAAAAGGCAGATTTTGCCGCAATCTGTCACCGTACAAAAAGTTTTTCTTGCTTTTTCAAAACGCGGTGCTATAATAATAGAAATATTCAAACGGAAAAGCGTCGAAAAAGCGCATATTCCCGCCATTTTTAGAGAAAAGGAGCGAAAGAACATGATCTATGCAGAAACCGAAATCAAGCTGAAAAACGAGTGCACCGCCGTCATACGCAATGCGCGCCCCGAAGATGCCAAGCAAATGATTGAATACCTGCGCACCGTTTCGGGCGAATCTCCGTTTTTATTGCGTGAGCCGGATGAGGTGAATTTCACCGTCGAAAAAGAACGCGCAATTTTGCAAAACAAAGCGGAAAGTCCAAACGAGATCATGCTCACCGCTTATGTAAACGGTAAGCTTGCCGGAAACTGTTCGCTGGCGTCGCAAGGTGATAAGCGCCGCATGAAGCACCGCTGCTGTGTTTCCATTGCGTTATATGAAAAATATTGCAACCTTGGACTTGGGCGTATATTATTAAGCACACTTTTGGAGCTTGCAAAGCAATGCGGATACACACAAGCGGAGTTGGGTGTGATTGAAGGCAACGAGCGTGCAAAGCATGTTTACGAAAGCCTCGGATTTAAAGAATACGGCTTTTTACCAAATTCTCTGCGCTATTCCGACGGCACCACGCGCGGTGAATACTTCATGGTGAAAGAGTTATAAGTTCCACGTGAAACAAAAAGGGCAGCTATGCGAATTACCTCTGCATAGCTGCCCTTAAATTTCGAGTGCTTTTACAAATATTTCTTAAAGCCCTTCACTTCGCTGTAGCCGATGGCATCATAGAATTTATGCGCGCCGGTGCGCTGTAAGCCGGAAACCAAAATGCAGTAGTGGCACTCTTTCTCTCTGCCCCACGTCTCAATGGCTTCAAACATGCCACGTCCAATGCCTTTTCCGCGGTACTTTTCGTCCGTAACAACATTTTCAACGAGTAAAATCGGCTTGCAGGTATCGCAAATATCTTCAAACACAACACCAATCAAAGAGCCACAAAGGTCGCCGTTTTCCGTATTTTCAGCTACAAGCAAGTAGTTATCCTCGTTTTTTGCGATTTTTTTCATCTTTTCCGCCATTTTCTGCGGATCTGCCATCGCATCGGAAAGCTGCGCCAAAAGCGGGTTCAGCTTCGGAATGTCGTTCAATTCAGCTTTACGGTAAATAATATTCATTTTGCTTCCCCTTTCTGCTCCAAAAATAACGGCTTTTTGGTGATCGTGCCACCGTGACGCGGATACATTTTCGGTGTAAAGCGCAGTTTGCGCATTACGGCAACAAAGCGCTCGCTCTGTTCCTCATCCGGCAGAATGAAAGGAACCGTTTTTACAACATCGCATCCAAGCGAAGAGATTGCTTTTCGGGCATATTCCAGTTCATCCGGCAAGCTCGGACCTTTCATCGCGGCAAAATAGCCCTTCATTTTGATGAGCGGAATGCAATATTCCGCCAAAATATTCATGTTTGCGACCGCACGAGCCGTTGCAACATCAAAGCTTTCACGTAGCTTAGTGTCTTTTCCGGCTTCTTCAGCGCGTTTATGAATCGTCTCGGCTTCAATGCCAATGGCATCACACACTTCGCGCAGAAAAACAAGCCGCTTATTCAAAGAATCCAGCAACGTCAGTTCAATGTCCGGGCGCATGATCTTGAGCGGAATGCCGGGAAAGCCCGCACCGGTGCCTACGTCGATAACTTTCGCATTCTTTTTAATTTCAAGCGCTTTCAGCAGCGTCAAGCTATCCACAAAATGTTTTATGACTGCCTCTTCCGGGTCGGTGATAGCCGTGAGGTTCATCACGGTGTTGCGCTCCAAAAGCAGATCAAGATAGATCTGGAACTGCTCCGCCTGTGCAGGCGAAACCTTTACGCCAATCTCTTTTGCTTTTGAAATCAGCAGATTTTTAATATCCATAATCAAAATTTCAGCCCGCCTAAAGCAAAGCTGCCCTTTCAGTTTTGTTTTATAAATATTATAGTAATTAAGCTCAATTCATTACATGTTAAATGTAGTAGACATCACTTTTCTTTATTGTGTGCAGAGAGCCAAATCAACAGCACGGAAATATCCGCCGGGGAAACGCCAGAAATACGCCCTGCCTGTCCCACGTTTTCCGGGCGCACGCGATTGAGTTTTTCCTGTGCCTCAAGTCGCAGACCCGAAATCTCGGCGTAGTTGATCTCTTTTGGCAGCAGCTTCTTTTCCAACCGGCGCATTTCGGCAATGTCCTGCAGCTGGCGCTTGATGTAGCCCTCATATTTAAGCGCCGTCTCCACGCTTTCAAAAATCTCACGCGGGTAATTCGGGCGTTCGGTGTCGATAGGTGTCAGGTCCGCATAGGTCACCTGCGGGCGGCGCAGCAGCTCAGAAAGGCGCACACCCGTCGTGACCGGCGATGTTTCACATGAAACCAGCACTTCGTTCAGCGCGTCCGTCGGCGAAAACACCGTTTTCTCCGCGCGCTTCATCTCCGCTTTTTTCTGCGCCTGCTTCTTTTCAAACTTCGCCCAACGGCGGTCATCGATGAGCCCCAGCTCGCGGCCGATCGGCGTCAGTCGCTCATCGGCGTTATCCTGCCGCAGCACAAGACGGTATTCGGAGCGCGAGGTCATCATGCGGTACGGGTCGGTGACGCCTTTCGTGATGAGGTCGTCGATGAGCGTGCCGATGTACGAGCCCGCGCGATCCAAAATAAGCGGGTCGCGATTTAAGACTTTCAGCGCAGCATTTGCACCTGCCACAAAACCCTGCGCGGCGGCTTCTTCATAGCCGGAACTGCCGTTGAACTGCCCCGCGCCGTAAAGTCCCGGATAATCGCGAAATTCCAGCGTGGCGTTCAGCTGCAGCGGGTCGCAGCAATCATATTCGATCGCATACGCGTTTCGCATGATTTCTACGTGCTCAAGCCCCTTGATCGTGCGGTAAAACGCAATCTGCACTTCTTCCGGCAGTGAAGAGCTCATACCCTGCAAGTACATCTCCTCGGTTTCCGCGCCGCACGGTTCAATAAAAAGCTGATGGCGCGGCTTTTCGGAAAAGCGCATGATCTTATCTTCAATGCTCGGGCAGTAGCGCGGGCCAACGCCTTCGATCATGCCCGCATACAGCGGCGAACGGTGAATATTATCGAGAATGACCTGCTTCGTGCGGTCGTTTGTCCAGCTCACGTAGCACACAGCCGAGTTTTTCGGCGGCATTTCCGCATCAAATGAGAACGGCGTGACAGGTTCATCGCCCTTTTGAACCTCGAGGTCGGTAAAATCGATGGATGAGCGCAGCACACGCGCCGGGGTACCGGTTTTAAAGCGGCGCAACGAAATGCCAAGCTCTTTTAAAGAACCCGCAAGTTCCGTCGCCGGGAACATGCCATCCGGGCCGCCCGCATACGAAACCTCACCCACGAAGATGCGCCCGCCGAGAAATGTGCCGGTCGCCAGCACGACCGCGCGGCACGTGTAAACCGCGCCGAGGCGTGTCGTCAGCAGCCAGTTATTGCCGTCTCGCTCAATGTCGATGACCTCCGCCTGGCGCATCACGAGGTTTTCGCACTGCTCAAGCTTATGCTTCATCACACGCGCGTACTTGTTGCGGTCGATCTGCGCGCGCAGCGAGTGCACCGCAGGGCCTTTACCAAGGTTCAGCATGCGGCTTTGCAGCGTACATTCGTCCGCCGTTTTGCCCATTTCGCCGCCGAGCGCGTCCACTTCGCGCACAAGGTGACCCTTTGCTGTGCCGCCGATGCTCGGGTTGCACGGGCAGTTGCCCACAGCGTCCATGTTTATTGTGAAGATCACCGTGCGGCAGCCGAGACGCGCCGAGGCCAAAGCCGCCTCAATTCCCGCGTGTCCCGCGCCGATCACGGCAACATCGTATTTTCCTGCATCATAGCTCATAATTTAACTTCTTTTCCGATTTATTCTGAAATACTGCCTATTTTAAAGATAAAATATAACAATTTTGATATTTTATTTTCCCACGCAGAACTTTTCAAATACCTGATCGACCACCGCATCCGAAACACGCTCTCCGGTCAGTTCATTTAAAGCTGCAATGGCACCCTCCAGCGAGACCGTCACCGCGTCCCACGTCATGCCCATAAGCAAAGCGTTTTCCGCTTCCTCCAACGCCGTGAGCGCCTCTTGTACGTCCGCGCGTTGGCGCTCCGTATAGAGAATGCCGTCGTTCGGGTTCAGCTCAGCGGTTTTCAGTGCGTGCGCTGCAGCGTTTTGCAGCGCAGGCAGTCCCTCGCCGGAAATTGCCGAGACCGTCACGACCTCTTTGAAATGCTTATCGATCTCCGCACGGTCGATCTTCGGCGCGAGGTCGGATTTATTGATGACCGCCACGGCCGGTGTATCGCCTATGGCGTCCATCAACGCGCGGTCGTCGTCGTTCAGCTCTTCACTCGCATCAAACACCGCCAGCACAAACTGTGCCGTTTTGACGCGATCTAAAGCCATGCGCACGCCGATCTGCTCCACGCGGTCTTCCGTATCGCGGATACCGGCGGTATCGGCAAGACGCAGCGGAATTTCACCGAGCAGCACAGTCTCCTCCACCACGTCACGCGTCGTGCCCGCAAGATCGGTCACAATGGAGCGCTCGCAGCCCGCAAGCAGGTTCATCAGCGTGGATTTGCCGGCGTTCGGGCGGCCTGCAATGACCGTCACCACGCCTTCACGCAGAATGCGCCCGCCGTCAAAGCCGGCGAGCAAGTCTTTCAGCGCCGTTTTTCCGGCGGCAAGGCGCGTTTTCAGCATCGTCTCATCCACCTGTGGAATGTCGTCGTCCGGGTAATCCGCCCACGCGGCAAGGTGCGCACCAATGTCCGTCAGATCCGAACGCAGCTTTTCAATGCGGCGGGAAAGTGCGCCGTCGTGTCCCGCCTGCGCCGCTTTCATCGCTTCGCGCCCCTGCGCGGAGATGATCTGCATGACGGCTTCCGCCTGCGCAAGGTCCATTTTGCCGTTTAAAAACGCGCGGCGCGTAAATTCGCCCGGCGCCGCAGAGACCGCACCGGCAGCAAAAACCGCCTGCAAAACCGCTTTTAAAACGAACAATCCTCCGTGGCAGGAAAGCTCCACCACGTCTTCACCCGTAAAGCTGTGCGGTGCGGCAAAAACGGTCGCAACGCACTCATCGAGGCGCTCGCCGTCCGGCGCATACACGTGTCCGAAGCGGCACGTGTAACCCGCCATATCACAGAGCTTCGCGCCGGAAAACGACTTAAAAACACGGTCGCCGACCGCGCGGGCCTCATCGCCCGAAATGCGAATGACTCCGATGCCGCCCGGCGCCGCCGCCGTAGAGATTGCTGCAATGGTCTTCATAGTTTATCCCTTCTTCTCGCTCGCTGCACATGCAACACTTTCTCATTTTGTATTATATCACGCGGCGAAAAGATTGTCACGCAGAATGTCGGAAAACGCAGGAAAATCACAGAGAAAGCGTAAAAACCTCCGCATACGCAAAGTATACGGAGGTTCTCTGTTTTAAAGTTTTAGTTTTTGGAGATCTTACCGTAAGGCGTAGAAACGTCGTCCAGAACGCGCGGTGCTGCGGGAGCGGTGCGGTTCTGCATCGGACGGCTGTCGCGGTTATCTCTGCGCGGAGCGCGGCCTCCGCGATTATCGCGGTTGTAGCCGCCGTTTCTGCCGCGGTTATTGCCGCCGCGACGGTTATCGCGTCTTACGTAGCGCTCGCCGCCCTCAGGGCCGATCACAACGTGACGGGCAAGGTCTTCACCCTCGCTCCAAGATTTCGCACCCTCAACCTCCTGCACGGCGGTGTGGATGATGCGGCGCTCATACGGATTCATCGGCTCCAAGGAGGCATTGCGACCGGTCTTTACGGCGCGGGCAGCCATCTTTCTGCCGAGGTTTTCAAGCGTTTCCTTGCGCTTTTCGCGGTAATTGCCCACGTCCAGCGTAATGCGATAATAAGACTCGTCCACATGGTTTGCAACGAGAGACGCAAGATACTGGAGGGAATCCAGCGTTTCGCCGCGGTGGCCGATGATGAAGCCGATATTTTCGCCGGTGAGCACAAGCTCTGCGCCTGCCTCTTCTTCGCGGATCTCAATATTTACGTCGCCGAGGCCCATGCCGGAAAGAACGTTGCGCAGATACTCTGCTGCGGCGTCTGCCGGTGTGGAACGGATGAACGCGCGCACCTTTGCCGGTCTGCCGCCGAAAAGGCCGAAGCGCTTTTTCTCTTCCGTTTCGAGAACTTCAAACTCTGCGTCTGCGGGATCTACGCCCAGCATTGCGCATGCTTTTTCATACGCTTCTTCTGTGGTTGCGCCTGTTGCGATTGCTTCTTTTACCATGGCTTTCTTCTTCCTTTCTTCTTTTCAATACTCTATCTTTATCCCGTTTCGGAGTGAAAGGAGGTGGGGATAACAGCCTTTATTTATTTCTTGCTTCCGAGATAATCGGTAGAATTGCCTTTGTTTTTCTGCGCATTTCCGCCTTTTTTACCGGCCGCTTTCTTTTCCTTCTGCGCGGCCTGGCGCTCTGCCTGCGCCTGGTTCTTCGCCTCAATCTTATCGGCAATCTGCTTTTGCAGATTTGCGGGCAGCGGCTTCACCTTCCGATCTGCCTGTAAAAGCGTCACATAGCGGCTCGCTTCCGACTTTGCGGAGACCTGCTCCGGCGAAAAATACTTGTGCGTGATGAGCGTCTGTGCAAAACCGACCAGCGCGGAAATAATCCAATAGAAACCGACAGCTGCCGGCATGATGTATGCCCAGTATGCAGACAGAAGCGGCATGCCGTACATCATGACCTTCATGCAGCCCTGACCTGCGCCCTGCTGCTGTGTGGGCTGCAGCTTCTGCATGACAAAGGACTGGCCCCAGTAGGTCACAAGTGCCAGCACCGGGATGATCCACAGCATAGAAGCGAACGAGCTCGTGTTCGGGGACGCGAGCAGGTCAAGACCGAAGCATTTGAAGCCCTTGCCGAAAAACTCAATCTTCTGCACATCGTCCGCGGAGAACATCGTCAGGTGGTCCTTCAGTGCGTCGAAATTCTTAACGATCTCAAGCTCTACATACTGGTTCGTGCTCGCAATGCCCGGAATCTTAGAAACGAATTCCGTAGCCTGCGAAATAGTGTCCTTTGCAATATGCAGGGTGTTCGAGAGCGGATAAATAACGGAGTAATAAATGCCGAGCATGATCGGGAACGGAAGCAGCGTCGTCAGACAGCCGCCGCCGGGATTCACACCCTCTTTTTCGTAGAGCTTCTGCAGCTCTTCGTTATACTTCATCTGGTCCTTGGCGTACTTCTTCTGCAGCTCCTGCTGCTTGCTTGCCAATCTGGACTGCGCCGCCATGCTCTTCTGCGATTTAATCGAGAACGGGAACATCAGCGCCTTTACGATGATCGTGAACAGGATGATCGCGATACCGTAGTTTTTGAAAACGGTGTACAGGAACCACAGCAGATAACCGAGTACGCTGCCGAAGAAATTAAAAATAGACATCATAGTAGTTGACCAAATCCTTCCCGGATCAAAACTTATTCTTTTTTCCGCTTTTCCGGCACGGGGTCATAGCCACCGCGGGAAAACGGATTGCACCGCAGAACGCGCCAAAGCGCAAGCACGCCGCCGAGTAAGGCGCCGTATCGCTCCACGGCTTCTTCCCCGTACTGCGAGCAGGTGGGGATATACTTGCAGCAGCCGCGCGTCGTGCGCGGTCTCAGCTTCCGATACAGATGGATGAGCCCGATGACGGCGCGGCGCGGCCAATACCGCACACCCTTTTTCGCCGAAAAGCGTCCGCCCTTATATTGTATCGCAGCGGACACAGGCTCTTTCTGTTTTCTCATACTGCTTTTCTGCTCTGTCGTTATGAAAATTCTTCTTTCGTTACACTTGCGGTTTCTTCGCCCGACTCCGAAGTCTTTCCGGAGTCATTTTCCGCCGTTTTTGCGGAGTTATTTCTATCTTTGGGTAGGGCAACAAGCACGCCGAGTTCCTCAAGCGCGCTTTTTAACTGCGAAGATACGATTTGATAGTTTGCGAACGGCGTTCTGCCGCGGCTGACGAGGACAAGGTCATACCCCGGCTTCAGCTGCGGGTACAGCGCACGGATGCTTTCACGCAGAAGGCGCCGCGCACGGTTCCGCTTAACCGCGTTGCCGATCTTTTTGCTGGCCGTAATGCCCACGCGCGCCTGCTTCACCTTTTTATTGCGCAGGCAATACAGCACAAGCGCCGGGCGCACCGCGCTTTTTCCGCGGGCGTAAACGCGCTTATACTCGTGGTTTTCGGTCAGCGGCACAAGGATGTCCATGGGTAAGCCTCCAAAGCCGTTCGGTAAGGCCAAAGCTGAGTATAGCAGAGCCTTGCCGCCGAAAAAATCAGGCAAAACAAAGAAAGGTCACGCAGCGGTGACCCTCAAAGCATACATTAGTAGGTTAAACGTGCTCTGCCCTTTGCTCTGCGACGCGCCAGAACTTTACGTCCGTTGCGTGTAGACATTCTCTTTCTGAAGCCGTGCTCCTTCTTTCTGTGGAGCTTCTTCGGCTGATAGGTTCTCAGCATATCAAAAACCCTCCTTTCACGAGGTTACTTATCAAAATGCGGTCTGCAAATAACAGTCCGTTACAGATAAGCATTATACCTTAAAACCGTAGAAGCTGTCAACCTTTTTTCGGGTTTTTACGGAAAAAAACTTGGAATGAAGCGCCGCAAAGGCAAAAGCAGACGAAAATAGAAGGCCTACATGTTTTTTTCAGCCTGAAAAAACACAAATCAAAGTGAGTGATGCTAAAAGCCTTTAATCGATCTTTTTTCAAGAAAGATTGTGGAGGCTCGGGGCAAAATTTCCCATTCCTGCGTTAAAAATCCGCCTTCGCGCTCCCTTTTTCCACCCTTTCTGCGTATAAATTGCCGAAAACACGTTTCTTTCCCGCTTTTTGCCTGTGAAGTCCGTCAGATTTTTCAACATTCCACAGGTTTTCTGTGGACAACTTTGCGGTTTTGTGCTACACTATATATTAGTATTTTAGCGTCAAAATGCACTTTCAATGCCGCTTCTTCGGTCATCATGACCGCCGCGGCGCGGCTATGGGCGCATACCGATACCAAAACCTAAAAGAAAGGGAATAAGGAA